>NZ_JALJYG010000015.1 GCF_024170505.1 Methanocalculus alkaliphilus | reverse complement strand
ATGGGAGATCCAGTCTAATGCTATCGCCGACTACCTAAAGGATCCAAAGTATGCGCTCTAAATTTTTTTCGGAGGGTTATGCGTAAGTCCTATCAAATATAATTTTAATTTCACTCTCAAATTCTACCCTTCTCCTCCTCCGCCCCTTTTCTCCTCCTGGAAGATACCGGACCTCTCCTGATCAGCCCGGTATTCCGGAAATGCAGGACCTCTGATATTTGTATATTAATTGTAATATGGCGCGCATTGTACCGCTCCTTTATATCCTTGTGAACATGCACCTAATATACCTTATCAAAACCTATAAAACAGCTTGGAATACTCATGTCTCAAAGGAATACCCTTCTCTTCGGTCTGATGATCGCTTCTGGTCCTTGAGCGGCTATATGTTCGTTATATATAAAACAAAAAACATCAATGTGATAATCGGGTTAATGTAACGGGTTATTACCGAAAAGAGCTCCATTAATCAACTAAAATTCAAATCAACATATTTAAGCCATGAATATTGCACCACTTATTTGTCCGAGGTTTAACCATGGCAATGAAATATGTACAAACCACCTGCCCGTACTGCGGGACAGGCTGCAGCATGAACCTGGTCGTCAACGACGGCAAGGTCGTGGGCGTCGCCCCGTACCAGCGCTCCCCCGTCAACGAGGGGAAGCTCTGTCCAAAGGGCGTCTATGCGCACGAGTTCATCAACAGTGAAGACCGGCTGACCACCCCGCTCATCAAGAAGGACGGGAAGTTCGTCGAAGCCAGCTGGGACGAGGCATACGAGCTCATCGCCAGCAAGCTGAAATCGTACCAGCCGAGCGAGGTTGGCGTCCTTGCCTCTGCCCGTGTCAGCAACGAGGACAACTACGCGATCATGAAGTTCGCCCGTGGTGCCCTGAAGACGACGCACATCGACCACTGTGCCCGTCTCTGCCACTCCTCCTCCGTTGCCGGCCTTGCAACAACGTTTGGCTCCGGTGCAATGACCAACTCGATCGCCGACATCGCCGAATCGAAGTGCATCTTCATCATCGGGAGCAACACCTATGAGCAGCACCCGCTCATCGGCCGGAGTGTCGCCCGTGCCCGGAAGAACGGCGGTAAGGTGATCTACGCCGACCCCCGTCTCACCCCGACCGGCAAGCAGGCTGACATGTATATGCAGTTTCGGAGCGGGACCGATGTCGCCATCTTCAACGCGATGATGCAGGAGATCATCAAAAACGGCTGGGAGAACAAGGAGTTCATCGAGAAGCGGTGTGTCGAGTATGATGCCCTGAAAGGCGAAGTCATGAAGCCCGAATACTCGCTTGAGAACGTCGAGACCATCTCCGGCATCCCCGCCGCCCAGCTGAAGCAGGCCGCCGAATGGTATGCCACAAGCGGCGCCTCCTCGGTTATCTTCTCAATGGGTATCACACAGCACACCACCGGTGTTGACAACGTCAAATCCATTGCAAACCTTGCCATGCTGACCGGCAACATCGGCCGTCCCGGCACCGGTGTGAACCCGCTCCGTGGCCAGAACAATGTCCAGGGCGCCTGTGACATGGGCTGTCTCCCTGTCGTCTTCACCGGCTACCAGAAGGTCATCGATGAAGCTGCCCACAAGAAGTTCTCCGATGCCTGGGGCTTTTCGGACGGTATCTGCAAACCCGAGAACGGCTATGAGGTCACCATCATGCTCAAGACGCTCAATGAGAAGCCTGGTGAACTCAAGGGCATGTACATCATGGGCGAGAACCCGATGCTCTCTGATGCCAACCTCTCCCATGTGAAGGATGCGCTTGAGAAGCTTGAGTTCCTCGTCGTCCAGGATATCTTCATGACCGAGACCGCCGAGATGGCCGATGTCGTCCTCCCCGCCACCTGCTTTGCCGAGAAGGATGGTGTCCAGGTCTCGACCGAGCGTCGTGTCCAGCGTCTCAGAAAGGCACAGGAAGCCCCCGGCCAGGCAAAACTCGACTGGCAGATCATCGCCGAGGTTGCCGCAAAGATGGGCTATGCCGAGCAGTTCGCCTGGCAGTCTGCTGAAGATATCTTCAACGAGATCACCAGCCTGACCCCGTCCTATGCCGGTATGTCCTATGAGCGTCTCAACAAACCCGAAGCGCTTCAGTGGCCCTGCCCTGCAGCCGACCACCCGGGTACCCCGATCCTGCATACCACGGCATTTGCCCCGGTCATGCCCGACGGCAAGGGTCTGATGACGGCGATCACGTTCAAGCCGCCGGCAGAGGTTCCTGACGCCGAGTATCCGTTCATCCTGACGACCGGCCGAAGCTTATTCCACTGGCACACCGGTGGTATGACCCGGCGTTCCGCATCACTTGACAGCGAACAGCCCACCGGGTGGATCGAGATCAATGTCGATGATGCCAAAGCACTCGGTATCGCCGACAACGAGATGATCATCGCAAAGACCCGGCGTGGCCAGATCAATGTGCCTGCCCGTGTGACAAAGGATATCATGAAAGGCGTGATGTTCATGCCGTTCCACTTTGCCGAATGTGCAGCCAACGTCCTGACAAACGACGCCCTCGATCCAATATCGAAGATTCCGGAGTTCAAGGCCTGTGCTGTTGCCGTTGAGAAGATCAAGGAGGCCTGATTACGATGGTTGCAAAAGGCGATATGATATATGCATGGGCATCTGACGCAGCATGCCTTGAGAAAGGCGAGTGCGGAGGGGCAGTTACTGCTCTCCTGAAATATGCCCTTGACAGCAGGATGGTTGATGGTGTCCTTGCAGTAAAGAAGGGAGCCGATATTTATGACGCCAGTGTCGAGATCGTCACCGATCCGGCTGATGTTGAGAAAGGAGCAGGCTCACTCCACTGTGGAACCCTCCTCCTCTCAAAGATCCTCACAAAATATGCGGAGGGAGCAAACAACAAAAAGCTCGCCCTCCCGGTGAAGGGCTGTGATATGATGGGTCTCCTCGAGCTTGCACGGAGAAACCAGGTCAACCTTGACAACCTTGTTCTGATCGGCCTTAATTGTGGAGGATCAATCGCTCCTGTGAGTGCTCGGAAGATGATCAAGGAGAAGTTTAACCTTGATCCCTCTGATGTTGTGAAAGAGGAGATCGACAAGGGTCAGTTCATCGTCATCACAAAGGATGGCGCCCACAAGGGCATCTCCATCGATGAGCTTGAAGAGGAAGGCTATGGCCGGAGGAGCAACTGCCGCCGGTGCCAGTACAAAGTTCCCCGCCAGGCAGATCTCGCCTGTGGAAACTGGGGTGTCGTCGGTGACAAGGCCGGTAAGGCAACCTTCGTTGAGGTCTGTTCTGAGAAGGGGGCCGATCTCGTCAGCAAGGCAGAGGCTGCAGGAGCTGTCGCCACATCGGCAGCTGATCCAAAGGGTATCGCAATTCGTGGCAAAGTCGAGAATGCCATGCTGAAGCTTGGTGAGAAGTGGAGGCAGCATGACTTTGCCGCCCTCTCCGAGAACCTCTGGGATGATATCCAGAAAGAGACCTCCCGGTGTATCAAGTGCTACTCATGCATCGAGAGCTGCCCGGTCTGTCTCCCCAAGGAAGAGGAGCTGAAGAGAGCGACAACGATGGTCCCGACAGGCCAGATCCCGCCAAACCCGATGTTCCATATGCGGCGGCTCGCCCACATCTCCGACTCCTGTATCAACTGCGGCCAGTGTGAAGAGCTCTGCCCGATGGATATCCCGCTTGCTCTCTACTCTCATGCCGTGAGGGCAGAGGCGGATGCGACATATCTCCCGAAGCTTGGTGATGCCCCATATAAAAACTAGAAAGCCTGTGCGGAGTACTATGACACGGAATTGGGGGGATGCGTGTTCCTTCCCAATCGCTTCTTTTTCTGATATCTTCTTCATATAATTGGAATTGATCTTCAATTCGATGGGGAATTCATGGTTATATTCTTCTTTCCAGGGTTCCATCGGTTACTCCTGGTTAAATTCCGCGATAGCTGATTCTGATGAATCATTTGATGAAACAATGCAATATTTTCTTGCAAAACCGAATTATTTGAGATTTTGACCTTTTTCCGAATCTTGTTTGGAGACGCTTCATACCTTCCGAATTACCAAATACATCAGGTACCCCCTGGTCTGGAAGGGTGGATACAAAGGGCGATTCCTGCCCGATTGTCTCGTTTAACATGACAGGAATGAAGGATTATGATAAGGAAATTATGTGTACTATTTGTATGTGCTCTCTGTCTCTGCGGCTTGGCATCTGCCCACCCGCATGATGATGGTGATGCTCCGGATGTGAATCTGCCTCCGATTGTACTTGCTGAGGATGGCAGAATGGTATCGATCACCCTTGATGATATGGCCCTCTATTTTGCAGAACTTGAGGGCCGTGACAACCCGCATATCGGTTGCTGCATGGTGGTAACCTACCGGGCTTTTGCTGCGGGGATATCTGAAATCTGGGGAGATGGGATCCCGGAGCGATCAGATATTGAGTATACATCTGCTCTCGTCTCCAGGGGTTCGGTTCGGTCGGCAAAGTATCTCACCGGCAATTTCGAGGATATGAATCCGGCTTATCGCGGGAAGGCCTGGTTCACCGGAGCTGATGGATCATTGATCTCCGATCCAAAGCAGAACGATCTCCAGTGGGGATCACGGGAACGAACAATTGATTCATATCGGTTTACCATGACCCGGATCTCGACAGGTGAATCAGTAACGCTCACTTTTGCGGATCATGTCTTTCCGGAGGGATATTTTGACACCAGGCGAAAGGTGGAGGTAGAGGAGACAGCATCCCCCGAGGAGATTCTCCGGTTTGCCGAAGAGTATGCTCTTGTGGGGGAGCGCTACAGGGAGCGATCAGATGCATGGCTCTTCAATGAGATCTCAAACACTCACCCGGTTGTTGTGGAGCTTGAGATCATCGACCGGAGTACCGGCAAAGTTGTTGCCGATTTCCATTATGATCACTGGCATGGAGGGCTCCCGCATATCCATGAAGGCGAGGATATCGAGCTGATGGCACGGTATATCGATGAAAGCGGATCAGTTATTCCGCTCTACCATGGAACCCGGAACCCCGGTGCAGCCTATGCGATGTCCGCACGGATTGCAGACGGGGCTCCGGCAGGATTTGCCCGGGTCTCGGATCACGGGGACCATGTCCACATTTATGGGGATCATGAAGGGGATACCTATGTCGTCTTCCAGTTGATTGAGCGTGACACAGGTGCTGTTATCTGGGAGTCCGGCCCTATTGAGGTTGAGGTTGAAGAGGGGCACCTGAATATGAAGATGTTCGCTGTAATCGGGGGAGGATTGGTTCTCCTGGTTGGTGCAGGTATTGTTCTGATGAAACGCAGGAAGGAGTAACTCCCTTCCTCCTGCCTTGAATCTCTTGTGAGTAGCATGGAACGGAGATCTCTTCTCTATGCCGTCAATATGGGGATGCTCATCTCATTCATCCTCTGTGCTCTGACAGGAATATTAAAATGGCCGGGGCTCATCCCGAAGCTTGGGCTGACATACCAGTCCCTGCCGTTTCCGGAAATTACGCTTATCCATGACTGGAGCGGGCTTGTACTCTGTATTCTGGCTGCCATTCATATTCGCATACACTGGAACTGGATGATTATCATGACAAAAAGAATGTTTCTTGAACGGAGGCGATCTGATGAATAGTACTATCCTGACCGCAGTCCGGCTGATGCTTCTGGCTGGTCTCTTCTGTGGCGTCTCCGGATGCGTTGATGAATCCTCAGGAGGGGACCGGCATCTCGTTCCACCGCAAGAGGGTGACTCGATTCAGCAAAGTGAGATGACCCCCGATGAAGCAGCTGCCGCCCTTGCCGGTGCCTGCCCGTTTGGGAAGACCTGTAGTGGTGGTGTCGGGGATTGTGCTTTGTTTACCGATCTGAATGACGATGGGTGTTGTGATCTCGGTCTTCGGGATGATCCATAGTCGATACTGTCTGGGGGTATCTCTATCTCATTGTTTCCGCTGCCGGGAACAAAGATTCTGCCCTTCTTTCTGATATGCATGGGATTTACCCGGGTTTTTACTATGAATTACCTGAGTATGGTAGATCCCGGGTACCCCGGAACAGCATCCCTTTTGAAGGTATGCGATCAATAGAATGCATCACAATGGAGACGCATCGGATCGCCACACTCATACTCATCACCGGATCACTCCTTACTGCTGTACTCATCTACTCTGCTGCCCCGGAGATGATCCCGACACACTGGAATCTCTCGGGCGAGCCCGATGCATGGTCAGATCAAGTGTTTGGCCTTGCAATCATCCCCGCAATCATCATTGCTGCCGCCCTCCTCTTCGGAATGCTGCTCAGACGCTACGGCTCCGGAGATATACGGACACGGAGATCAGCGGGGTGGTTCATCTTCCTGGTGCTTGGTCTCCTGTATGCAATCCAGCTATACCAGGCCCTCACCATACTCGGCCATCCGGTTGATCCCCTTCTCTTCTTCCCGGTCCTCTTTGCTCTCCTCTCCCTTGGCATTTCGATCCTCCTCCCCCGGATCTCCAGCCCGAATCCTGTCTTTGGGATCAGAACACCCTGGACGATGAAGAGCCCAATCGTCTGGGAGAGGACGCATCAGGCGGGTGCACGGACCTTCCGGATCGCGGCCGGGCTGACACTTCTTGGTGCCTTCTTTCCCGATCACCTCTTCCTCTTCATCATCGCCCCGGTCCTTTTGGCCACGGCATGGCTCGTCGTCGTCAGCTACCGTGAATATCAGCGGCTGGAGATGATCCATGAGTGATGAGACGACAACCCAGAAGACCCTTGAAGCCTTCTTCGGCCTCACCTCCTTTCGTCCGAACCAGGAGGCGATCATCGCAGACATCCTCTCCGGCCGTGATGTCCTGGCGATCATGGCGACCGGCGGTGGTAAATCCCTCTGCTACCAGCTCCCTGCCGTAAAGCTCGGCGGACTCTCGGTCGTCGTCTCTCCGTTGATTGCCCTGATGAAGGATCAGGTGGACAGCCTGCTGGATCAGGGGATCGAGGCCGCCCTCATCACCTCCAGCCAGACCTATGACCAGAGGAAGGCGGTGGAGGCGGCTATCCGGAATGGAAACGTCAGGATCCTCTATGTCTCTCCCGAACGGATGGCGCTTCCCCCATTCCAGCAGCTTCTCAGAGAGGCCGGACCGAAACTCTTTGCCATCGACGAGGCGCATTGCATCTCCCACTGGGGTCACCAGTTTCGCGAAGACTACCGTTCACTCTCACTGATCCGGGATACCTTTCCGGAGGTTCCGATCATCGCCCTCACTGCGACCGCGACGGAGGAGGTGCGGGATGATATCATCAGGGAACTGAGGCTCCGTTCACCATCCCGGTATATCGGAAGTTTTGACCGGGAGAATATCAGGTATACCGTCAGGGAGGTGGCAACAGAGAAGGAGAGGTTCCGCCGTCTCGTCCAGTTCATCTCAAATAACCATCCCGGCTCCGGGATCGTCTATTGCCGCTCCCGGAAATCTGTCGAAGAGACTGCGGAAAACCTCAGGGAACGCGGGATTCCTGCTCTTCCCTACCATGCCGGACTCTCGGCAAATGAGCGGATCCGTGTACAGAATGCTTTCCTCAGAGGGGAGATCCGAGTCATCTCTGCCACCGTCGCCTTCGGGATGGGAATCGACAAGCCGGATGTCCGGTTCGTTGCCCATTACCATCCCCCAAAGGATATCGAATCATTTTATCAGGAGAGCGGAAGGGCAGGGAGGGATGGAAAGCCCTCCGAATCTCTTCTATTATACTCGCGAAGTGACTTCATTATCGCTGAAAAACTTATCACACAGGAGTATCATGGGAGAGAGAACTACCCGGTCCGGCTCGCCAACCTCTCCCGGATGGCTGCATGGTGCTCACGGGATGGCTGTCGGAGGCGTTCCCTGCTCGCCCATTTCGGTGAGAAGTACCCCGCATCCCGCTGTGGGACCTGCGACGGCTGTGATGCCCTGAAACGGGAGAAAAAAGCAGGGAAACGGTAGTACCATATTTCCATCAGATCTGATCGCCGGGTTGAAGGATACATTTATCATTTAGATGTACATATATATTCATTATACCACAACTTTGTATTTGAATGGAGGTTTTTGTAAGATGCAGACCAAAATATATCTTGATGAGGAGAGCATCCCCAGAACCTGGTATAATATCCAGGCTGATCTCCCGACCCCGCTTGATCCTCCGCTCCACCCGGCGACCGGCAAGCCTGTTATCCCTGATGATCTCGCCCCGATCTTTCCAAAGGAACTCATCCTCCAGGAGATGACCCAGCAGCGGGAAATCCCGGTCCCTGATGAGGTCCGGGAGATCCTCAAACTCTGGAGGCCCGCCCCGCTCTATCGTGCACATCGGCTTGAGAAGTACCTCAAGACCCCGGCGAAGATCTACTATAAGTACGAAGGGGTCAGCCCGGCAGGGAGCCATAAGCCAAATACCGCCATTCCCCAGGCATACTACAATATGAAGGAGGGGATTGAGCGGATCGCGACAGAGACCGGGGCCGGCCAGTGGGGGTCTGCTCTCGCCTTTGCAACGAACATCTTTGATCTGGAGTGCACCATCTACATGGTCAGATCCAGCTATGCCCACAAACCATACCGGAAATCCATGATGCATGTCTGGGGTGCAGAATGTATCCCGAGCCCGAGCACCAAAACCGCAGCGGGGCGGGCGGTCCTTGAAAAAGATCCCGAGACGACCGGGAGCCTGGGCATTGCCATCTCCGAAGCCGTCGAGGATGCCGCGACCAATGCAAACACCCATTACGCCCTTGGCTCGGTCTTAAACCATGTCTGCCTCCACCAGACGGTGATCGGCCTTGAGGCACGGGAGCAGCTTGCGACGGTTGATTCTTACCCGGATGTCGTCATCGGTAGTGTCGGCGGCGGATCGAACTTCGCAGGGATTGCGTTTCCATTTGCAGGAGATATCCTGACCGGGAAGGCGAAAGGGACGGAGATCATCGGCGTCGAGCCTGCCGCCTGCCCGACGATGACCAAAGGGCTGTACGAATATGATTATGGCGATGTTGCCGGCCTGACACCGATGATGAAGATGTACACCCTCGGCCATGAGTTCGTCCCGCCATCACTCCATTCCGGAGGGCTGCGGTACCATGGCGACTCCCCGATCGTCTCCCGCCTCGTCCATGACGGGATCGTCACTCCGAGGGCGTACTTCCAGAATGAGGTCTTCGCCGCAGCTGAGATCTTCGCCCGGGCCGAGGGGATCATCGTCGCACCCGAGGCTGCCCATGCGGTCAAAGGGGCGATTGATGTTGCGCTTGAATGCAGGAAGACCGGTGAAGAGAAGACGATCCTCTTCTGCAACTCCGGCCATGGCCACTTTGACATGACGGCATATGATGCCTACCATGCAGGCGAGATCATCGATTATGAATGCCCCGACGACCTGATCAAAGAGTCCCTCTCCCATCTCCCGAAGGTCCGGTGATGCAGAGGATCGGACTTGTCATCAATCCCATTGCCGGCCTTGGGGGGACCGTCGGGCTGAAGGGGACAGACGGCCTCTCTGAAGAGGCATTGAAGCGGGGGGCTGAGCCCCGCTCACTCCTTCGTGCGGAAGAGACCCTCTCCCTTCTTGTAAATGAACCGATAGAGTTTCTGACCGCATCAGGCCCGATGGGAGAGGATGCCCTCCGGAATGCCGGGATCTCCCGGTATACGGTCCTCTATGAATGCAATACCACAACGACTGCCAAGGATACCGTGGCGGCATGCAGGGCATACGCAGATGCGGGAGCCGGCCTGATCCTCTTCGTCGGTGGTGACGGCACCGCACGGGATGTCCTTGCCGCAGTCGGCACCAGCACCCCTCTCCTTGGTATCCCGGCCGGGGTCAAGATGTACTCCGCGGTCTTTGCAACCGATCCGCAGGCCGCCGCCCCCCTCATCCGGGATATCGGCTCGCTCCCGCTCCGCGATGCCGAGGTCCTTGATGTCGATGAGGAGGCGTACCGTTCCGGCCGGCTCAGCACCCGCCTCTATGGTATTGCCCGGATTCCCTACCGGAGCGGCTTTGTCCAGCATGCGAAAGAGACATATGGAACGCAGGGAGATGAAGAGCGGCAGAGGAGAGAGATCGCCCGTTTCATGGCAGCTGTCCTCTCGTCGGGCCGGCCCTTCATTCTTGGTGCGGGATCGACGACAGAAGCGATAGCAGAGGAGATGGGGCTCCCAAAGACCCTCCTGGGCATTGATGCCTATGCCGGCGGTACCCGCTTCGCAGGTGACCTTGACGCCCGTTCCCTCCTTTCATTCCTTGAGATCCACCCGGATGCACGCCTCATCATCAGCCCGATCGGATCCCAGGGGTTCATCCTCGGCCGTGGGACGCAGGTGATCACACCCGCAGCCATCTCCCGGATAGGACCGGAGAATATCATCGTCGTTGCCACACCGGAAAAACTCCGTGGGACACCTCTTCTCCATATTGATACCGGTGATCGTCTTTGTGATGCGGCCTTTCCTGAGACGATCCGCGTCATCTGCGGATATGGTCTCGCAGAACGAAGAACCATTGCCAGATCCGGCATATAATCGGTCACTTTAAATGGCTATTGTACAAATATATACATCAAAGAACAAATATTGTATCTCTGGAGCAACAGATGCCAAACGTCACATCATTTCTTGATATCGGTGCAGCACGATCAAGCGGCCCAGCCTTGATT
The DNA here is from genome assembly GCF_024170505.1 of Methanocalculus alkaliphilus. NCBI lineage: Archaea > Methanobacteriati > Methanobacteriota > Methanomicrobia > Methanomicrobiales > Methanocalculaceae > Methanocalculus > Methanocalculus alkaliphilus. The sequence continues at coordinate 37,078 of NZ_JALJYG010000015.1, read as the reverse complement.
CTTCCATCAACGGGTGAATCCTACACGATGCAGGATCTCCTTGATGCAACCTGCACTCTCGGGTCGCTCCTCCTCTCCCATGGCGTTTCAAAAGGGGAGCGGATCACCATCTGCCTTGAGAGCTCTGCGGGCTATCTCATCGCATACTTTGCCGCGTGGCGGATCGGTGCTGTTGCCGTTCCGGCAAACCGGGTCGCAACGAGGGATGAACTTGCCTACGCTGTATCTGATTCCGGGAGCAAGGTGATCATCACCGATCCTGAGGGCTCGGAGATGGCATCGTCCATCCCGGATGTCACCGTCATCGTCGCAGGGGGCGATGCTCCGGAAGGAACTGTCCCCTGGAGACTTCTCCCCGATGATCGGATCTGGATTGAACCTGCGAACTGCCAGGGATCAGATCTCTGTCACATTCAGTACACCTCAGGAACAACCGGACGGCCGAAGGGTGCGATGCTCACCCAGGGGGGATGGATGGCGGCACTCGATGCCGAGGCCGAGGTCCTTGGCCTCCGTCCGGATGATATCTATCTTGGCATCTACCCGATGGGCCATGTCGGCATCTCCTGGGGGATCGCCGCCCTGAAGGCCGGTGCACGCTTCGTTGTGATGGAACGCTTTGATCCGGAGGCATATCTCCGGCTGACTGAGGAGTACCGGGTGACGGTCCTTGCCGGGATGCCTCCGGTGATCCATACCCTCCTCACCTCCCCGCCGGGAACCGAAGACCTGCTTGCATCTGTCCGGGAGATCATCTCAGGTGGCGGTCCGCTCCATCCTGATATCTGGAAACCCTTTCATGAGCGGTTTTCCATCCCGATCATCAACGCCTACGGCCTCTCCGAGACGATCGTCGTCGGCACAGGAACCGCCATCCGTGCAGACGACTATCCGCTCGCAGACCGGTTCCTCTCGGTCGGCCATCCTGCCGGTTATTCAGAGGTCCGGATCGTCGATACCGGGGATCCATCAGTGGTCCTCCCGGAAGGTATGGAGGGGGAGATCGCCCTTCGCGGCCCCTCCGTCGCCCTCGGCTATTATGGGATGCCGGAGGAGACGGCGGCTGCCTTCCTCCCGTCCGGCTGGTTCCTCACCGGCGATATCGGGTACCTGGATGAGAACGGAATGCTCTCGATCACCGACCGGAAGAAGGATATGATCATCATGTCCGGCTGGAAGATCTACCCCACAGAGGTGGAAAATGTCCTCCTCCGCCACCCCGATATCGCAGATGCGGCAATATTCGGTGTTCCCGATCCACGGCGGGGCGAGATCCCGGTTGCGGCGGTCATTCTGAAACGCCCCCTCCGGATCGAGGAGATCATCACCTACTGCCGCCGGCATCTGGCAGGGTACAAGGTTCCCCGTGAGGTGGAGATCGTTGATCACCTTCCACGGGTCAATGGCTGGAAGCTGATGAGAAAGAGCCTCAGGGAAAACTATTCACAGAAAATAAGGCAGACACCATGAAATCCAGAGATATAGCAATCGTCGGCATCCTGCTTGCAGCCGGGGCCATCGTCCGGTTTATGTCCCTCGTCATTCCGGGACCAATCGTCGCCAACCTTGTCATAGCGTTTTATTCGCTCGCGATCCTCCTTGTTGTACCGAAGGTGAATGAGGCCCTCGGAATCGGGGCGATCGCCGGCCTGGTATCTGCCCTGATCAGCCATTCGATCTTCCCACCGGCAAACCTCATCTCCGAGCCCGTCGGTGCCGTCGTCTGCATCCTCGTCTTCATGCTGGTGAAGGACCGGATCAGGGTGGGGGCACCCGGCATCTCAACCGCCATTGCGACGCTTGCATCGGGATTTACCTTCGTGGGGGTTGTTGTCCTCCTCCTCCTGGCAGCACCGGGAATGCTTGCAAAGGCAGTAACCCTGACCGGCTTTGTCATGGCAATCGTCCCGATTGTTCTCATCACCGCTGTCGTCAATGGAATCATCGTCCAGATGCTCTACCCGTCTGCCTCACGAATCCTGGAGAGATGAACGATGCCTATTGATATTCAGAATCTCAGTTACACATACCTCAGAGGGGACAGACCGGTTCTCAGGGAGATCTCCCTCTCCCTCTCCCCGGGATCGATGCTGATCATCACCGGCCCATCAGGGTCAGGAAAGACCACCCTCTGCCGGGCGATGGCAGGGATCCTCTCCCATCTCTACTCAGGGAGGCTTGAGGGTTCCATTGCCGTGAAAGGAAAGGATATTATGGCGTATGACGGCGTCGAAGAGCTCTATTATGATGTATCGATGGTCTTTGATGACGCCGATGCCCAGCTGATCTTCACAACGGTCGGTGAGGAGATCTCAACCAGTCTCCGGAACCGGGGCTTCTCCCGGGGTCAGACGGAAGAGGAGCTGGACCGGATCCTCGGTCTTCTTGAGATCCGGGACCTTGTTGATCGACCCCCCTATACCCTCTCTGGTGGCCAGAAGCAGAAGGCGGCACTTGCAGCGACACTGGCACTTGGAACCGATATCCTGATCCTCGATGAGGCGACATCAGAGCTTGATGAAGCCGCCAGGGGTGTCGTCTTCTCCCTCCTCCGCCGGCTTGCTGATGAAGGGAAGACGATCATCCTTGTTGAGCATATGATCGATGAAGCCGCGTCATATGCCGATGCCTGTATCCTCCTTGAGGATGGGCGGATCACCGCATCGGGATCGGCACAAGAGGTCTCACGCCGGATACAGGAGTCACTCCGGCCGGCCCGGAGACGCACATCAGTGGCGAACGGGGATCGCCTCATCGAGATGGAGAATCTTGTTCATTGCTACGGAGATCTCCGGGCTGTTGATGGTGTGAATCTGACACTCAGCCGTGGTGAGATCATCGCGATCATCGGGGAGAACGGCTCCGGCAAGACGACACTTGTGAAGCATATGAATGGCCTTCTCCGCCCGACCGAAGGATCGCTCCTCGTCTCCGGGACGAGGTGCCATGACCAGTCGGTCTCTCTCCTCTCCCGGCATACCGGACTCGTCTTCCAGAATCCGGATACGATGCTCTTTGAGGATACTGTTCAAAAGGAGGTCGCCTTCGGCCTGAAGAATATCGGAAAGGATACCGGATGTATCGAAACGGTACTCGCCGAGGTCGGCCTTGCAGGAAAAGGGGAGGTCAATCCACGCCATCTCAGCAGGGGCGAACGGCAGCGGCTCGCCCTCGCCTGCGTCATCGCGATGGGCCAGGATGTCTTCGTCCTGGATGAACCGACAACCGGGCTTGATCCTGCAGAATCGCTCCAGATTATGGATATCCTGGGGCGTCTTGCAGACGCCGGCCATGGGATCGTGATGATCACCCATAATCCCGGACTCGCGACAACCTATGCGGACCGGGTCATCAGGATGAACAGCGGGCGGATCGTATCGATCGAGGAGGCATGACGATGCAGGAGATTATGCAGTATATCCCGGGAGCCGGCATCTTCCACCGGATTCATCCCCTGACAAAGCTTGTATTCACGGTTATCCTCGTTGCGCTTGCCGTCATGACCGGAGATCTTCTCATCCTCTCCGGTCTTCTCATTGCGGTCTATCTTGCTGCATGGGCAGGGGGGCTCTCCCGCGGGCTCACCGAACAGATCCCGCTCCTCCTCATCCTTGGTGGGATGCTTGTCCTCTTCACCGTCCTGACGATGCAGGGGGGCGAGGTGATCCTGACGCTCATCCCGGCTGCCGTTCCACTCATCGGTGGTGCCCTTCCGGTGACGAGCGGGGCACTCCTCTTTGGGACGATCCTTGCACTCCGGTTCTCTGTGATGCTCTTTGCATTCCAGCTTCTGGTCATCTCGACCAGGCCGGGGGAGCTGGTCATGACACTTCGCCAGCTTCGGATGCCGATTGATTATACACTGATGTTCCTCATCGCGCTCCGCTTCATTCCAACGCTCCAGAGGGAGGGGATCCGGATAAGCGAGGCACAGCTTGCACGCGGGTACTCCCCCGGAGACGGGTTCATCGGGAAGGTCCGGGGTCTCCGGCCGGTCATCCTCCCCCTCATCTTTAACTCTCTTGGAAAGGCTGATACCCTAGGAATGACGATCGATATGCGTGGGTACAGACGCGGGAAGGCTGAACCGGATCCGATCACCTTTGGCCGTCTCGACGGGGCTGTTATCACTGCGGTGTCGCTTCTTGCCGTTATGGTGGTTGCCATACCCCTGATGTAGGATACGATGATGGAAGAGCATGGGATGAGAACAAGCGGGGTACCGGGGCTTGATCCGGTCCTCGGTGGCGGATACCGGGCAGGTGCCCGGATCATCGTCTATGGATCCGCCCTCTCCGGGATTGAGATACTTGCGGCCCGGTTTGCAGCAGCGGCAGACGGGGTGTATCTGACCCTTGATGAGGAGCCCGTCGGCCCGGCACTTGTGGCTGCAGGCCTCTCGGTCGAGGATATCGCCCATGATATCAGGGGTTCTGCCGCAGTCCTTGACTCGCTCTCCTCGGTGATCCTTGACCGGGGCATCTCCCAGGCGATCCGTCTCCTCACCATCGCCACAGAATCGTTCCGGTCGGAAGGGGGATGCCTCCTCTGTACGCTGTACGAAGGCCTGCATACCCCGTATGAAGAGATCCTGATCTTCAGGCAGGCAGATATCGTCATCTATCTCAGAACAGAGGTCCACCAGTCCCAGATCGAACGCCGGCTCCAGGTGATGAAGTACCGGGGGATGCGGATCCCTGATCGGACCGTCCCCTTCATCCTCACCGGGGATGGGATCGAGCTCTCGACGACGTCAAGGGTGGTGTGAGGAGATGGATCTCACAACACTGCCTCGTAGAAAGAGGTTATTTCAGGGAGATGACTGAGCTCACCGGCCAACTCACTCTGGAGAATCGCAGTCTTTAATCGCAGAAAGTGGGACGTAACTATCTCTTCGACGATTTGCCCAGATTCTGCTATCTTCCTCAAGCCTGCGTATTTTCCGGTCGCTGACTCCCTCTCCCGGAAGATCCGTATATGTATAATCTGCCTTCTCCATTTCTACAAGCTCTTTCGATCTGTTCTGTTATCGCACTGTGTATCCCGCATTCTATTCATACTCCCTTCTCACCAGCCTGACCGCCTCGCACATCCGGGAGAGCTTTGCAGCCGCCCCCTCCGGCGTATGCATCCGCAATCCGCAGTCCGGGTCGATCAATATCCTGTCATGCGAGAAGGTATCGATGCAGGTCTCGATCCGCTCCCTGATCAGGTCGACACTCTCCACCTCGTGATCTGATGATGCAACGCACCCACACCCGATCATCTTCCCTCTGAGATCCTTTTCATCGAATATCTCAAGGTTCTCCGGCTGGGTTGCGGCCTCAATATCAAGGACTGCGACAGGGAGGCGGAGGAGGGTATCGATGATCCCGGCAAGCGGTCCGCAGACATGCACGCAGACAGGGAGATCCACTGATCGGGCGATGATCCCGATCGCTTCCGCCCCGGTCGCAATATCCGCAGCACCGGTTGAGAGGATCGGCTCATCGATCTGGATCATGCAGACTCCTTCCTTTGCAAGCGCCTGAGCCTCCACAGCAAGTGCAGCGGCGATATCAAGGACGACCTCATCCCTGTTTCTGTACTCGGGGGTTTTTATCCGGAGTGCATGGGCGATGGAGGAAGGGCCGGTGAGGATTCCTTTGACCTTCCCTGTCTGGGAGAGGGCGTACCTGGTATCCCCGACGGTGATCCCGGATGCGGCAGGGAGGATACGGGAGATGACGGTATCATCCCGGACACCCGGCAGCTTGCCTGTGAATGCCTGGATCATCCCTTCACGGACCTGTCCATCCGAGATGATATCGACACCCGCACGGATCTGCTCTGCAACAGCGAACCGGACCGCATGCCGGTAGGGATCGATGATCGCTCCAAGCCCGGTTCCTTTCACCGCAGGGAAGCTCCCGACGACCGTCGTCGGGAGGATCATACCGGGATCGAATCGAGGCGAAGACATGGTTTACGGGGTGACGCGGTGGCGGTCACGCGGGAAGAGGACCGCTTCACGGATGTTCTGGAGTCCGCACATCGTCATAACGAGCCGCTCGGCTCCAAGACCCCAGCCTGCATGGGGCGGCATCCCGTACCGGAATGGTTTGAGATAGAACTCAAATCCTTCCGGTGAGAGGCCTTTGCTCCTGATCTGCTCGACGAGCTGGTCATGGATGTGGCATCGCTCGGCTCCTGAGGAGAGTTCCATCCTTGGATGCATCAGGTCAAAGGCGTTGCAGATGGAGGGATCGCTCTCATTTGGCATCGCATAGTAGGGGCGGATGGCGGTCGGCCACTCGGTGATGAAGTAATGGGCTCCCATCTCCTCACCGATGATCCGCTCACTTGCCGTCCCGAGATCATCGCCATAGGTGATCGGATCCTCGCTCTTCTTTGCCGCGATCTCGATCGCCTCGGCATAGGGGAGTCGTGGGAGCGTTGCGTCGGGGATGGCAAGGTCGGTGATCCCAAGGTGGGCGAGCTGGTCGGTGCAGTCATCGGCGACTGCCTGGTAGACCGTTCTCATCAGCCGTTCGAGGAGCTGCATCACATCTTCATGGTCGGCAAAGGAGACCTCGACATCGATCGATGTCGCCTCGTTGAGATGCCGGACGGTATTATGCTCTTCGGCACGGAAGATCGGGCCGATCTCAAAGACCTTCTCACAACCGCCCGCCATCATCATCTGCTTGTAGAGCTGCGGGCTCTGGCCGAGAAACGCCTCCTTCTCAAAGTATGCAATCGGGAAGAGCTCTGTCCCGCCCTCGGTTGCGGCAGCGACCACCTTCGGGGTGGTGATGTTGATGAATCCCTCATCGAAGAGGAAGGAGTGTGTTGCCTCCATCACCCTGGATCGAATCTGGAAGATTGATGCGATTCTTGGTCGCCTGACATCGAGGAACCTTCCATCAAGGCGGGTATCGATCTCGGCAGGCACCTTCTCTGCAACATCAAGCGGGAGGGGTGAGGCTGCCTTTGCCAGGATCTCAAAACTTTCCGGGACGAGCTCCCGTCCGCCAGGAGCCTTATCGGTCGCTTTGATCACCCCTGTCACCCGGACAACCGACTCACGGGAGACTTCTTTAATGGCAAGCAGAACCGCTTCAGGAACTTTCTTCTTCGGGATCGTCACCTGCAAAATACCGGTTCTGTCCCGGATGAGGAAGAACGCGAGTCCGCCGAGATCCCGCTCTTCATGTACCCAGCCGGCTATCGTTGCCTTCTCCAGATCCGAAGTGACCTCTTGTATTGGTATGCGCATAAAATCGAGTATGTGTATCTCTTACAAGGCAAAGAGATTAACCCGTCCGGGAGGTAATGAACATGAAAATTTACTCATCTTCCACAAGAATCCCGTGCTCACGGCACCAGCGCTCTTCTTCGGCGATGAGGCTCTCCATATCCTTCGTCTCTTCCCCAAAGGCACATGTTGACCGTCCTGGTGAGAGGCACTGGCAGATGATACCATCATAGACCTGCGGCAGAACCCTGAGCCTGCGGTGGTGAATAGCGATCTGGCGGCGCTCCTCAGGGGTGAGTGATCCACCCATCTTCTCGGCAATCTCCATATCCTGCCTGAGATCGTCGAACACCTTGTTTAATAACGTGATGAACTGCCCCATCCGGACAGGTTTTTTGACCCATCCGACGATCTCAGGCCCATACCGGATCATCTCGATCGGAAGGAAGACCTTTCCGGTGAGGATCAGTATCGGAATATCCTCATATGCGGGGATGTTCCGGATTGCCCTGAGTGTGGCCCACCCGTCCATCGGCTCCATCATGATATCCAGGACAATGAGATCCGGGATTGTATCGGAGAGGATCTCCATGCATTCCTCCCCACCGCCAGCTGTTATGACATGATATCCATACTGGCTGAGGACATCGGGGATCATCAACCTGAGGGCCGGGTTATCGTCGACGAAGAGGATCAGTCTCTCGATCCCACCGTCCTTCTCGTCGGGCTCAGGGTCACCACGCATATTTGTATTATTATACTAACTGATATTAAAAGGTTGCAATTATTATTGAAGATCCTTATATAAACAGGCAGGACAACCATGGGGTATGTATACTGCGTCCCGCCTGCTTCCGATCCGATAGCATGTCACCCCTTTAAGATGCAGGTTCCATGCAGAGATGATTAGCCGGGCTATCTCATCTTTTGGAGTCCCGGCCCGGAGATTGATGGTCCGTGCAATGGCAGCATCGGTATGCTGCTGAAAGACGGCCTGCATCATAAGCTGGTCATCGGGATGGATATCCCTGGCTGAACGGTAAAGCCTGCGAAACGTTTCAGGGAGCCATTCGATATCCTGGAGCGTCCCTGTCACAATGATATGGTCGATCACCTCCCGCCTCTTCTCCTCTCCCAACCCGATGCGTGTGATCTCCTCATCAAGTGCGCGGGAGAAGATCGGGTGGATCATCTCAAATGCCTTCCCTGCGATATGGTGTCGGATACAGGCAAAGGAGTAGACCGGCTCGATCCCTGGCGAGACTTCTGCAATGAGAGAGATGGTTCCGGTCGGTGCAATGGCGGTGAGGGCTGCGTTTCGGATCGGCTCCTTCCATATACTTCCTTCCCATGCCGGAAATGCCCCTTTCTCTCTTCCAAGTCGTTTTGATTCATCAATTACAGTTGCCGTGATGAACGCCATCACCTCGTGGCCAAAGGTTCGTGCCTCTTCTGTATCGTACGGTACTCCAGATAGGAGAAGTGCGTCATGGAGCCCCATCACCCCCAGTCCGATCTTCCGTGTCTTTCTTGTCGCCTCCGAAATCTCAGGGAGCGGATGGGTCGTCTGGTCGATGGCATTATCAAGGAAACGGACCGCAAGACGGATGATATCTTCGAGTTTTTCCCAGACAACCGATTTACTCTCAATAAAGCGTGGCAGATTGATGCTTCCGAGGATACAGGATTCATAGGGGAGGAGAGGCTCCTCACCACAGGGGTTGGTTGCCTTGATCGATCCAAGCGCAGGTGTCGGATTTGCTGCATTGATGGCATCAGCAAAGAGGACTCCCGGCTCTCCGTTACGATGAATCCCATCGATAATAGATGAAAAAGCCTCCCGGATGCTGATCGCCTCTCCGGAGACCGGGTGGGTAGTGAGGATCTCGTCCCCGGATCCCTCTGTGAGCGCCTTCATATACCGGTCAGGGATCATCACAGAGATATTGAAGTTCTCAAGCACCCCCTCTTCCTTCTTCGCTGTGATGAAGGAGAGGATATCCGGGTGGGTGATATCGAGGATACCCATGTTTGCCCCCCTCCTCCTCCCCCCTTCCCGGATGATCCGGGTGGCGGTGTCGAAGATCTCCATGATCCGAACGGGCCCGGGTGATGCCCCCTCCAGATCTCCAATGGGGGCTCCCGAGGGAGGAATCTCTGAAAATGAATATCCTGTACCGCCATCGTTCACCTGGATGATCGCCCCCTCCCGCAATGCCCTGAAGATTTCAGGGATGGTATCTCCGACCGGAATAACGAAACATGCAGATAGCTGGGGATTTCTGGTCCCTGCGTTCATCAGGGCAGGAGAGTTCGGGAGGAAGAGCTGTCCTTGCAGCATCCGGAGAAACTGATCGCGCTCAACCTCATCACTTCCAATGGCAGATGCGACACGGGAGCAGATATCAGGGAAGCCCTCCTCTCCCGGCTGGAGATACCTGCTCCTCAGGATATGATCCCGGATCCTCCCATTCACGCTGCTATCCCCCTACTCCTGAGATGATCCTCTGTATTTGTGGTATGAGAAATTCGATGAAGGAGTCGATGAGGGCTCCAATCTTTTCAAATGAGATGAGATCAGGATAGATCCCTCCGGTATCCTCAGGTACCGGGAGGGGGTTTGGGGTATGGGGCGGTTCCGGTTCGATTGTAGGAACCGGAGTAGGTGATACGGTCATGGTGGGTGTCGGCACCGGCACCTCTCTTGGATCTGCGATGGTCGCGGGGTGGATAAAGATCGCCCCCTCACGTGCATACCCGTTTGGGCCACACTGTCTGATCTCAAGGAGCGGGAAGCCTGCCACCTCGGGAACCTCTCCGGTGACGGCAACCCTGAGGCCGACATTCTCCCTCTGCGGATAGGAGAGCTCAAAGCCGGGTATTGTGTAGTACGGGCTCCTCCGTGTGGATGATGGCATCTCTCCACCATCCCGGAAAAGGGTCACCTCCCATTGCGGATCAAGGAGAGCTGATCTGAGACGGAGGGAATCTGTCCATGGAAATGATGTTGTCTGGAGGCGATCGAAGGAGAGATGGGTTCTGAGCGTGACCGTTTCCCCGGGTGTCATCTCCCCTGCCGGAGTGGTTAACCGGGATGATGGGGTGAATGCGGAGAGATCCGGTGGCGGTGGTGCAATGATGACCGGATCCGGTCTGTCGCCGGGGGGAATGCTCCCTGATGGGATGACGAGCTGTGAGACTTCGTATTCATTCTCTCCGCGGAGCTGATGGGATCCATCAAGCTGCCGCACCCTGATGAGTGAGAGGGGCGTATCCGAACCTGTGTCAGGGACCGTTCCCCTGAGGCTGATAGAGAGGCTGATATCCTCAGCTACCGGGTATGAGAGTTCCCATCCTGTTATCACCTCACGTGCTCTCCCTGACTGCCTGAGCGTGCTCTCCGCCTCCCCTCTTATCAGGACGACGCTCCATTTCGGATTCGCGAGATCGGTTCGGAGCTCAAGGATATCTCCGGAAGGGAAGGAGAGGAGCTCCAGTCCGGGAAAGCCGAGGGTGACAATAATAGTCTCTTCATCTCCCGGGCTGAGATACCCATCCACAATTCCATCTGAATCCAGGACGACAAACCCTGCTGCAGAAGGAATGAGAAGGATGAGAATTGCAAGAGGGATAATTCCCCGCATCATACATGATCATCATCGCAGGAGATGAAAGATGCTTTCGTCTGAGGGTTCGATTATTCTCTATGCAACTCACTGTCCTTGTTGAGAATACAACCCTCATCGACAGATACTACCGGGGTGAGCCCGGCCTCTCCTTCATACTCCGGGATGGCGATACCAGAATCCTCTTTGACTGCGGATATTCCGATCTCCTCATCGCAAATGCGGATGCAATGAAGGTCGATCTCCTCTCCATTGATACCATCGTCCTCTCCCATGGCCATATCGATCATACCGGGGGGCTCCTTGGGCTCATGCACTACTACCATGAGATGGCGGATAGGGGTGCCCCGGAGACGGGGCCTTCGATCATCACGCATCCCGGGACGTTTCGGCGGAAGGTTGCCGAAGGGGAAGGGGATGTCGGCTGTCCGGTGACAAGGGATCAGCTTGCCGCAATCGGGGATCTGCATCTCTCTGATCGCCCTCTCAGGATCAGTGATCGTCTCTGGTTCCTTGGCGAAATACCACGGACCGACCCCTCCCGAACCCAGAAGAGTACCGCGTATGTTGAAGGACCCGACGGATGGGTTTTGGATCCGGTGATCGAGGACTCCGCCCTCGTCTATTGCGGGGATGAGGGGCTTGTCATCATCTGTGGCTGTACTCATGCGGGGATAGAGCATACCGTCACATATGCGCGTGAGATCTGCGGATATGACCGTGTCAGAGCCATCATCGGTGGCCTTCATCTCTATTCAGCATCTCCTGAACGGATAGCCGGAGTTGCGCAATGGTGCGCGGGGGAGGGGGTCGGGGAGATCTACCCCTGCCACTGCACCGGTCTTCCGGCAGCGATCGCCTTCTCCAGGCATCTCAGGGTGACCTCGATCGGGGTTGGCAGCCACCTCTCCTGGGATGAGGATCCGGTATCTCTTGACAAAGTTTAAACTCCGGAGGGGACGAATGATGCATATGGTTGTTCCCCAGAAGGTCTTCTTCACAAAGGGTGTCGGTGTCCATAAGGACAAACTCGCCTCTTTTGAGCTTGCCCTCAGAAAGGCAGGTATCGAGAAGTATAATCTCGTCTATGTATCCAGCATCTTTCCACCCAACGCAACGATTGTATCCCGTGAGGAAGGGTTGAAGGATCTTCATGCAGGCGAGATCGTCTATTGTGTCATGGCACGGAGCGAGACGAAGGAACCAAACAGGCTCTCCTCAGCCGCCATCGGGCTTGCACTTCCAAAGGATGCCAATGAGTACGGCTATCTCTCCGAGCATCACGCCTATGGTGAGACCGCACTCGTCTCCGGTGAGTATGCAGAGGATCTCGCCGCGACGATGCTTGCAACGACTCTTGGTATCGAGTTTGATCCCGATAAGGCATGGCAGGAGAGGGAGCAGATCTATAAGGCGAGTGGCAAGATCATCAAGACGACACATATCTGCCAGTCTGCTGAGGGCGACGCTGAGGGTCGGTGGGTCACAACCATCGCTGCAGCTGTCTTTATCCTTTAAATAAGCCTTTTTTTAAAGGGGTGGAGATGAGATGGAGATCGTTGGTATTCCTCTGACTGATCTCTATACATGGGTATTTATTCCTCTCTTCATCGTCATTGCACGTATCCTCGATGTGAGCATCGGGACGATTCGGATCATCTTCGTCTCACGTGGATACCGGTTCCTTGCCCCGGCACTTGGCTTCTTCGAGGTGATCATCTGGCTGCTCGCCATCGGCGAGATCATGAAGAACCTGAATAATCCGGCGGCATATATTGCATATGGGCTCGGTTTTGCTTTAGGGAACTATCTGGGGATTCTCCTTGAGGATCGCCTCTCAATAGGCCAGGTGATTGTCCGTGTGATCACCAGACGGGATGCTTCCGTCCTTGTCGAGATGCTGAAACAGGGGAATTATGGTGTCACCGCCATCGATGCCGAAGGGGCGACCGGCCAGGTGAAGCTTATCTTCCTTGTGATCAACCGGTCCCGTCTGCCGGAGGTAATCGAGCTGATTAAACACTTCAATCCGAATGCTTTTTACTCGGTAGAGGATGTCCGCTCGGTGAAGGAGGGGGTATTCCCGATGGAACGGCCGGGCTTCCTCAGCTCCCGGATCAATGCGATGAAGGTCCGGCGAAAGCAAAAATAGGATATTATCTTCTGAGGTGCTCAAGTGCCAGAAACGCTTCCCTCCGGACGGCGGGATCACTGTCCCGGAGGAGATCGGTGAGCGGCTCATGGGCTTCATGGCTGCCAATCTCACCGAGGACGACGGCAGCCTGCCTTCTGACGGCGGGCTCCTCATTGCGGAGATAGGTGACCATGGTTGGAACCGCCGGCTCACCAATCCCTGCCAGGATCTCCATTGCTCCCTCCCGGATTCGGTTCTCGCTGCTCTCAAAGGCTGCGGTGACCTCCGGAAGTGCCGCCTTCCCAAAACCCGTGAGGGCGATGATCGCCCCGTCCCGGACCTCCGGATCAGGATCCGCAAGAGCTCCGATGAGGTGTGAAACGGTATTGAGATCCCGGATCCTGCCAAGAATCCGAATCCCGGTCATTCTCATTATTGGATCCTCATGTTGAAGGAGTGGGACGATCTTCCCGCGTGCAGTGTCGCCAATCTCGGCCATCACCTCTTCGATCCGTAGTCTGATCTCCGGATCTGCCCCCTGGAGTGCCTGGATGAGGGGCGGGACAGCGGCTGCTCCAAGCTGTGTACATGCCTGAACAGCCGCATTTCTGACCCGCTCCTCCTGATCCCCAAAAAGAAGAAGGAGTGTTGGTATTGCCCGATCATCAGGGAGATATCCATATGCCCGTGCAGCCGCTGCACGGACCCGGGGGTCCTCATCGCTGAGCGCTTTATTCAGTGGTTCTATCCGTCTCTCTCCACCCATCAGGCCAATCGTCTCGATTACACCTGATCTGATCTCCGGGGACGGACTGTTGAGTGCAGATACGAGTGAGGGGAATGCGGTATCGCCGATGAGATGGAGGGCCCTGATCAACTCCCTCCGGACATCGCTCCTCCCCCCTTCAAATGTCTGGATCATCGGAGCAACTGCCGGTTCCCTGATACGAATAAGCCCCGCAGCCGCCCCCCGCCTGACCCGCCAGCTCTCATCATGGAGGGCTGTGATCAGGAGAGGGACCGCTGCTTTGCCGATCTCTCCTATTGCCGAGACGGCGTGTAGCCGGACCTCCGGATCGGGGCTCCCGAGTGTCTCGTCAAGCGACAGTCGTGGAAGATGTGCCTCTTCCTCTCCCTCTTCCTCAATCTTCTGTTTTTCTGCTCCAAGACGGGATCTGAGATTTCTGAAAAAACCCATAGACTTCCTCTGTATGTTGGTATCGGTGGAAGGATTGTATATATTTACCCTTTTTTATCTACTGGGATCCTTCATCATCGGCGCCCCTGGATGATCGAGAGGAGATCCCAGGCGAGGGACTCGCTCTGCTTTACTCCGGTCATCATCGTATCGAGCCTGAGGCTCCCCGGAACCTCGATGGGATCGCGAATATCCTGGACGAAGAGATCGACGACATCCCCGTATGCATCGCGTGTCCCTTGTGAATCCGGAGGATATCCCCACGCTTCCATCAGCGCTGCTGCCGGCCCCGAGATTGGCCTGCTCCCGATAAACGGGCTGATGGCGATGACGAAAGTCTCCCGCAGGGTCTCCTGCATCCGTTCACACTCCAGGATGGGGCCGATGCTTGTGACGGGATTGGAGGGGCCGATGATCACTGCATCACTCTTTCTGATGCTCTCGATGGCGGCATCCGTGGCGATTGGGGGTGTCTCTGCCTCCCTGATGATCCCCGAGATGGCGACATTTCCCCGGTGCTTCACCCAGTACTCCTGGAAATGCATCGGTCCGTCTGCGGTTTGCACATGCGTTGCTACGGGTGTGTCGCACATCGGGAGGACCTCCGCCTCGACACCGAGAGCCGATCCGATGGCCCGTGTCGCTTCGGTCAGGGTCTCCCCTCGCCTGAGAAGCTCTCCACGTGCAATATGGATCCCCCGATCCCGGTCCCCGATGGAGATCGATTCCGGCATCCCGATCCGCTCCAGGTACCTGTTCGTCTCAAAGCTGTCCCCCCGGATGCCCCACCATGTCTCGGTATTGAGGATTCCGGCAAAGAGGTACAGTACCGTATCGATATCCGGGGAGAGATGGTTTCCTGAGATCCAGAGGTCTTCAGCGGTATTGACGATGACGGTGATCTCACTGTCATGGAGCACCTGGCGGATTCCGCGGAGCAGCTTGGGTGTCCCTGTTCCACCTGAGAGGAGGGTGATCATGGTGATAACATCGTGGCTCAGGATAGATGAGTCTTATTATACGGATCGAATGGGTAGATTTATCGTTTCGTCTCACCTGCCTATCAATAGTTCACAATACTGATATGCAGAACAATCAGGAGTCACAACTGGCCTTCTTTGCGGAGAGGACAGAGGATCTGGTGTACCGGATTCGCCTCTTCCCTGACGGAACTCCGGAACTATTGTATATCTCCGGATCCGTCCGGCATATCCTTGGATATGATCCCGCTGAATGTTACCAGAACCCGTCATTTCTCCAGATCATTTTCCCTCCTGAAGAGCACGGACTCCTTCGGGGGATCGATGGCAGCGAAAGGGAATGCGCCTGGTCATTCAGGCTCTTCCACAGGGATGGCAGCATCCGGTTCATCGAGACGAAGAATGTCATCCAGCCCGATCCCGTTACCGGATGTATCTTCATTGAAGGGATCGGCCGCGACAGGACAGAGGAGAGGCAGAGGGAATCTGATCTCCGCTCCCGTGACAGGATTCTTGATGCAACCTCCTATGTGGCATCTGAGCTGCTGACCGGAAAGGGATGGGAGGATCGGATCGCCGGTGTTATCCGGCGTCTCGGCATGGCTTCGGACGCCTCCCGTGTCTATATCTATCAGCTGAATGCCGGGTCGCCGGGTCTCTCTGCTCATCTCATCGCTGGGTGGACCGCTGAAGGCATTGAGGCGGGTACGCCTCCATATCTCAGCGAGAGAGATTTTGAGGGATCTGCCGAAGCGATCTTCTCCGGGATGACGATCGGGGGGCCGGTCGGGAGTATCGGCCCCCTCGGCATGACGGCGCTCCGGGCGTCCCCGGATCTCCGCTCGATACTGATCGTCCCGATCATAGTGCAGGGGACGGTCCCGGCGGTTATCGGGTTTGATGAGTGCCGGTATGATCGGATCTGGAGTGATTCTGAGGTTCTGGCACTTGAGACGGCAGCACGGATCATCGGGGCTGCCATGGAAGGCGAAGCAGACCGCCTTGCTCTTGCCGCAAGTGAGACCCGGTTTCAGCGCCTCTTCGAAGAGGCACCAATCGGGATGGTCATCGCAGATCATAATCTCCGGATCACCGATCTCAATCCTGCATTTCTGGAGATGACCGGCTATACGGCATCGGATCTGATCGGCCGGACCTACCGGGATATCACTCATCCTGATGATCTCACCGATAACGAGGCAGGTGTTCAGGAGCTCACCAGGGGAGCTCTGGATCATTACAGAATCCGGAAACGGTATATTCGCAAGGACGGGGGTGAGATCTGGGCACAGACGGATGTCGCACCCTTCAGGGCGGCCGGGGGTATTGGATACATAGCGATGATCGAGGATATCTCCCTCCGGGTGGATGCAGAACGGAGGCTTTCTGAGAGCGAAGAGATGCACCGGTCCTTCCTGCAGCACTTTCAGGGTATTGTCTACAGGAGTGGTGAGGAAGAACCCGTCTTTCTCCATGGCGCTGTCAGGGAGATCACCGGATATACCCCTGAGGAGATCCGAGCCGGAGATCCCCTCTGGGAGTCCCTCATTCATCCCGATGACCTCGGCGAGATCCGGCCACGGTACGCAGCATTATATGCAACGCCCGGCGATCGGTTCGATGCGGACTACCGGATCATCACCCGGGATGGCAGGACCCGGTGGGTGCATGAGATGCTCCAGCACCGGATCGGGGCAGATGGCCGTTCGATGATCGAGGCAGCAATCTATGACATCACCGACCGCCACCGGATGGAGGAGGAGATAACAAGGTCCAATGAGAAGCTCAATCTCCTGCAGAGTGTCACCCGGCATGATATCCTTAACCAGGTGATGATGATAGCCGCATACACCTCCCTCCTCTCCGAGAGGATCACTGATCCGGAGTGTTCAGGGTATTGTGCGGAGATGGAGCGTGCCATCGACCGGATCCGGGATATCGCCGGATTTACATATGATTATCAGAGCGTCGGGCTGAGCGGTCCGGCGTGGCAGGATCTCGATGCGGTTGTGAGGCGTGCGTATGCGATCAGGGATCCGAGGGGGATTGCCCTTGAGATAGATACAGGTGATTATGCGATCTATGCCGATCCCCTCCTTGAGAAGGTCTTCTACAACCTCATCGATAATAGCAGAAAGCATGGTGGAGAGGGGATCTCCAGGATCAGGATACGATGCACCGAGGATGATGATCATCTGGATATCATCTGCGAAGATGATGGCGCAGGCTTTGATCCTGCCCTCGTCCCTTCCCTCTTCCTCAATGAAACGAGGAGGGGATCCGGTCTTGGTCTTCTGCTAATCCGCGAGATCCTCTCCTTCACCGGGATATCCATTGAGGCTCTCGCCTCGCAGACGGGTGGTGCAGGGTTCCGTATCCGGGTTCCCGGTGGCCGGTGGCGGAAGGAGATATATATCAGTCCTCCTGCATCATAGATCTGATCATGCATAGGATCGGGGCGAGGACCTTTCCCGGCAGAATGATCAAGGATCCCGTTCATGGGGATATTGAGGTCGATGCCGGTATGGAGCGTCTCCTGGATACCCCTCCTCTCCAGAGGCTGCGGATGATCCGGCAGCTTGGGTTTTCGTTCCTTGTGTATCCGGGTGCGAATCATACCAGGTTTGAACATGCGCTCGGGACGATGCACCTGGCTACCCATCTCTGCCGCCACCTCTCCCTTGAAGCCGGGGAGACGGATCTCCTCAGGGCGGCCGCCCTCCTCCATGATATCGGCCATGGCCCATTCTCCCATGCATCCGAGCCGGTGATGGAGGTCTTCTGTGGTCATGGACATGACCGTGTCCGTGATCTCCTTGATGATCCGGCAACCGCCTCCGCACTTGCAGGGATGAACCTCGATCCCGATGAGGTTGCGGCGGTGATTGCAGGGAAACACCGGCTTGCCGGGGTGATTCATGGCGAACTGGATGTGGATCGGATGGATTACCTCCATCGGGATGCCCATTATACCGGGGTGCCCTATGGTGCGGTTGATGCCAACCGGATCATCAGGAGCACCCTTCTCTCTGAGGAGGGGCTTGTCCTTGACGAGTCAGGGGTTCAGGCGGCAGAATCGCTCCTTGTTGCGAGGACCCTGATGCGGCCTGCCGTCTATTACCATCATGTCTCGCGGATCGCAGAGCGGATGTTTCTGATCGGTGCGATGGCCCATTGTGAGGAGGGTGGAGACCAGAAAGAGCTGGTCAGGATGGATGATCCCGCCTGTATTATGGCGTTACGGGAGTCGGAGAGCGGGATGGCCCGTTCAATCATACACCGCCTTCTCACGCGGGATCTCTATAAAAGGGCGGTCTATGTCGGTGTCGGATCGCTGAACCGTGCCCGTATCCCGCAACCGGACCTTCGTGACTCCTTCCGGCTTGCCGGGGAGATCGCCGATGCAGCCGGGGTTGATCCCGGATCGGTAGCCGTTGATATCCCGCCGTTTCCCCATGATCTCATGATCGGGGTCTCGGTGAAGAATCGCCATGATATCGTCTCTCTTGATGAGATCTCTCCATTAATCCGGGGAATGAATGAGATACGACGATCCCAGTGGCGGCTTGGGATCTACGCTCCGGCAGAGCACCGGGATCGGGTGGCTGCTGCAGCGGCCGAGGTTCTCAATCTCAGGCCGGTTACAAAACAAGATAAACTCCTAATAGATACAGATGAAGAGGAGGGAAGATAAGTGAAGGAACTGGTCGTCGGGGTGACCGGCGCAAGCGGCATGATCTATGCAGAACGGCTTCTTGCTGTTACGGCAGGACGGTGCCGGATACATCTGATCGTCTCTGAGACGGCAGGGATGATCGCAGAGCTTGAAGGGGTCTCATTCTCAGGATTCGATGTTATTCATGAGACGAACAGTGATCTTGCAGCCGGCATCGCAAGCGGATCGTTCCGGTTCGACGGGATGGTGATCGTCCCCTGTTCGATGAAGTCGCTTGCGGGAATTGCCCATGGGATATCGGATTCGCTGATTGCACGGGTTGCCGATGTCTGTCTCAAGGAGAGACGCCCCCTCGTCCTTGTCCCGAGGGAGACCCCGTATTCGAGGGTACACCTTCTCAATATGCTTGCTGCCCATGATGCAGGGGCGCTTATCCTCCCGGCATCCCCCCCCTTCTACCAGAAGCCGGAGGGGATCTCTGATCTGGCAGATATGATCGTCGCCCGGATCCTCGATCACCTGCATATAGAACATTCAATAGGAACCAGATGGAGTGGTTACCATGCGTGAGTATATCGATAGTCTCAGGGAGGCGGATCTCCTCGTCGAATATGAGGATGAGGTGGATATCGTCTTTGATGCACCGAAATTGGCATATGGAACCGATCGCCCCCTTTTCTTCCACAATCTCAGCGGGGGGCACCGTGGTGTCATGAACCTGACGGCGAGCAGGGAGACCCTCGCCCTCGCCCTTCGGAAGGATACCACCCGGATGGTTCCGGAACTTGCCGCATGCAGGTACGACGGTGTGATCATTGATGAGGGGAGTATTCAGACACATTCCCCGGATCTCAGCAAAGTTCCGGTTATGACCCACTTCCCACTGGATGCAGGCCCCTATATCACCGCAGGGATCGTCTTCTCCTCATATGGGGGTGTCGAGAATGCAGCGATACACCGTATGCTCGTCTCAGGAAGAGATCAGCTCATTGCCCGTATCGTCGAGGGGCGGCATACCTATCAGCTGATGAAGGCCGCCCATGCAGCCGGAGAGAAGCTCTCGATCGGAATTGCAATCGGTGTTCATCCGGCGGTTACCTTCGCATCATGCACCCGTGTTCCACAGGGGAGGGAACTGGCGTATGCAGCCGAGCTTCTCGGTGGGGAGATCGGTGTCCGGACCCTCGGAAACGGTGTCCGGGTTCCGGATGCGGAGATCGTCCTTGAAGGGTATCTTACGGCGCAGAATGCTCCGGAAGGACCATTTGTGGATATCACCGGGACCTATGATCCGATCCGATCCCAGCCGGTGATCGAGATCACCGGGATTGCGGCAAAGCCCGATCCAATCTATCATGGCATTCTTCCGGCAGGTGCCGAGCACCGTCTCCTGATGGGTGCACCCTATGAGCCAAGAATCTATCAGTCGGTTGCAGGGGTGACGAAGGTCCGTGATGTTCTCCTGACGCGGGGGGGTGCCGGGTATCTTCATGCCGTCGTCTCGATAGAGAAACAGACGGAGGGTGATGGCAAGAACGCCATCATGGCAGCCTTTGCCGCACATACCTCGCTCAAGCATGTCGTCATCGTCGATCCGGATATCGATATTCATAATCCCGAGGATGTCGAGTTTGCGATTGCAACCCGTCTCAGAGGAGATACCGATATCATGGTGGTGAGTGGTGTCCGTGGATCATCCCTTGATCCCTCCCGGATTGCTGATGGCATGAATGTGAAGGTCGGGGTGGATGCGACAATCCCCATGGGGAGAGAAGATGAGTTTATACGGGCAGGATGGGATGCGTAATGGAACTTGACAGATCAGATGAAGAGGTTCTCGCAGGGGAATTCGGAGAGACACGGCGGATATGTATGGAGATTCTTGTCGCCCTCGGCAAGGTATACGGGGCGGAGCGTCTGATTCCGGTATCCAGTGTCCAGGTTGCCGGGGCATCATACAAGACGATAGGCGATGCCGGGCTTGAGTGGCTCCAGAATCTGGATGCACGTGCCGTCGTTCCGGCATTTTTAAACCCTATCGGGATGCCGAGGGATGACTGGAAAAGAATGAAGATCGATGATGGGTTTGCAGAGAAGCAGCAGGAGATCCTTGCAGCATACCGGCGGCTGGGCATCTCACTCTCCTGTACCTGCACTCCGTATTATCATCAGCTCGTCCATTATGGCGATCACCTCGCATGGTCCGAGTCGTCGGCGGTCTCGTATGCCAACTCTGTCATCGGTGCACGGACGAACCGCGAAGGTGGCCCGTCTGCCCTTGCATCCGCGTTAATTGGAAAGACGCCGGAGTTTGGGCTGCATATCGTGAAGAACCGGGTCCCGGATCTCGTCATCGAGGTGGATGATCCCGGTGCAACAAAGCAGTGGGGTCCTGCCGAGTATGGGGCGCTTGGCTACCTTGCAGGAAAAGAGGCAGGAAACCGGATTCCCTGTTTCAGAGCCATTCGTCCAAACCGGGACCGGCTGAAATCACTCGGAGCGGCGATGGCGGCAAGCGGGGCGGTCGCCCTCTACCATGTTGAGGATATCACGCCCGAGGCACGGGTACCGTTCTTTAAAAAGTCATTTACACTCGATCAAAAGGAGACGATCACCATTCCCGTTGCGGAGGTCAATGCCCTCTTCAATGACATTGATGTGAATGCCGTCGCCGTCGGGTGTCCGCATCTCTCAGAGGATGAACTCCGGACTGTTGCCGGGCTTCTCACCGGAAAGAAGGTGAAGAAGGAGTTCTTCGTCTTTGCCTCAAAGGAGATGATCGATGAGCATCATGATCTCGTCGGGATCATCGAGAAGTCGGGTGCATCTGTCTACCCCGATACCTGTATGGTCGTCTCTCCTGCAACAGATACCCTCGGTTCCGTGATGACAAACTCCGGCAAGGCCTTCACTTATCTTCCGGCGATGTGCGGTGTTCTTCCGCGCCTTGGCACCATTGAAGAGTGCGTCAGGGTCGCGACCGAATAACCCCCATTTATTAACTCTCAGATCGATCTCTCTTGTTGATAGTATGGATCCAGGTGTATCAGGCGGTATGGGGGAACGATCGGGATCTCCGGAGAATTTTGCACGGGAACTGATCCTGAAACTTGCCCTGAAAGGAGATGAGCGGGTGCTTCATCTCGGATCAGGTGACGGGAAGCTGACCGCAGCCATTGCAGCATGCCTCCCACGGGGGAGTGTTCTTGGGATCGATCCCTCGGAGATGATGATACAGTCTGCACGGGATGCCTACCCCTCGAACCGATATAATAACATCAGCTTTCTGGGAGACGATATCGACAGGATCGATGGCGAAGGGGCATTCACCCGTATCGTCTCTCTGGATATGATGAACTGGATGTGTGATCCAGACAGATTCTATGCAGCGGCAGCACGTCTCCTTGCTCCGGGTGGCAGGCTCCTCCTCCAGATGGAGGGGTCGGGGCCGACAGAGGCGATCCTCTCCCGGATTGAGGCACTCATCAGAATACATCCATGGAATGAGTACTTCGACGGATATACCCTCCCCTACACCCTCCCCTCTCCTGAGGAGATGATGCAGAGCTGTGAAGATGCGGGGCTCTATACCCTCAGGCTGGATCACCTCTCACGATCTCTCATCTTCAATGAGGAAGATTCCCTCGCCCGGTGGATCGTTGTATTCTGGTACCATCTTATTGAGAGGGTTCCAAAAGATCAGCAAAGCCTCTTTACAAAGGCCATCACCAGTGAGTATACCCTCCTCTATCCCCCCTCACCCGCCGGCCGGATCTCAGTTCCTGTACACAGAATTGAGATCGAGGCACGAAAGGATCCCGGGGAGATATGATTTCTCTCCTCCTCTTTTAAAAAAAAATCAGGCTCTTCAGAGCCCCATGGCATGGAGAAGATAGAGGATCCCGGCGACCAGCACCGCCACGATCCCGACTGCCTGAACCTCTGATCGGATCCCGACGAGTTCCGGAATCGTCTCTGCGGGGAAGATCCCTTTATTCAGGATCGAGCGGTTGAGCCGGGGGTAGAGCCGGGCGAAGATACCTGCCCCGATAGCGATCCCGATCATCCCGATGGCGGCATCCATAGCCCCCGATCCGACCGCACCGGCTGCCGTGCCCGGGCAGTAGCCGAGGATGCCAAAACCTGCACCGAAGATGAGTCCGCCGATGATGGTGGATCCGACCGATCCCACCTTGTAATGGAGATTGACAAGGCCCATCCACTTCATGGCATAGACACCGATCATCCCGACGAGGACGGCAGAGAGCATCACCTTCACCACCGTGAAGTCGGTGAGGAGGAGCTGGCCGATGATCACCCCGTACTCGGTCACCCCTCCCTTCTGGAGGAGGAATCCAAAGACGATACCGGAGAGGAGGCCGAGGATCATCTGGGCTTTTGTATCGGATCTGAGAGTATCAAATGTCATCTCTGTCTCCCCTCAGATGAATGGAAACCCGTATATGAGTCCTGCAACCACGATACCCCCGACAAAGAAGCATATAGCCGCAATCCAGCTTGCCAGGGAGAGCTGCAGCGTTCCTGAGATCCCATGGCCTGATGTGCAGCCCCCTGCCCAGCGTGCTCCAAGCCCCATCAGGATTCCCCCGATGAGGGCGACACCTGCCCTGAGGAGGGGTTCGGTCCCGAAGCCTTCGGCAAAGACCGGGGGAACGATCAGGATCGAGAAGGTACCGGAGATATATGCCGAGATGAAGGCTCCGATCAGGACTCCAATGATCAGCATCCACTGCCAGTCAACCGTCGGGGTGAACTTCTGATAATATGGCATCGCTTCAGCCTTCTCCCGCGATACGGCGGTCTCAACCATCCCTGCGGTCTTGGCATAAGCTGTCGAACATCCCAGGGGCCGGTCCGAGAGGAGAAACGCCGTCCAGATCAAGACCCCGATCCCTGCACCGACAATATAGGGCGACCATGTCGCCGCTGTAAACCATTCGATCATTCCTATCCTCCGGTCATGGTGCAAATCCGGCCCGGCTGTATGCAGTATAGCCGCCGCCAAGGTTCATCACCCTCTCTATACCATGCATCTTCAGAATGGAAGCGGCGATGCTCGCCCGCTGCCCGCCACGGCACATCACAATATACTGCTTCTCAGGATTCAGTTCGGTATACCTTGTCCGAAGATCATGCCAGGGGATATGCACCGATCCTGCTGCATGACCGGCATCCCACTCTTCGGTGGATCGGACATCGATCAGCACCGCTTCATCGCCTCTGATGAACCGGTCTGCCTCCTCCGGGGAGATGACCGGCACCCGGCTGATCGGGAGTCCTGCAGTTCCCCAGACGAGCATTCCGCCTTTGAGGAATCCCGTCACCTGGTCGAATCCGACACGGTGGAGCTGGAGGGCCACCTCTTCTGCCTGTGCCTTCCCTTCGGCAACAAGGATGATCTCTTTCTCTGCCGGAAGGATCCACCCTGCCTGGGTGGCAAAGTTCCCTGCATGATCAATATGCCAGGAGCCGGGGATATGCAGCCCTGAGAATGCCGGGTAGCTCCTGACATCAAGCAGTGTTGCGCTGTTGGATCGGATCGTGTCAGAGAAGGCTTTCGGATCAACCGGTACTGTCGCCGGGAGATCCTTCATCAGTGCCGGTCCCTTCCGGTTGATCTCCGAGCATCGTGCAAAGTGATCAGGAGCCGCAGGCATATCGGATGTGAGTGCATTGATGAACTCCTCACGGCTCTTTATCAGGAGGGCATAGTTGTACTTCTTCTCGTATCCGATGGTGCTCGTCCGCTTGGCCGCCATCGCCCGTCCGCAGAGGGATCCCATCCCATGTGCCGGATAGACCTCGCATTCGTCGGGGAGGGTCATGATCTTGGTATGCAGGTTCTCATAGAGGGATGTGGCAAGCTCTTCAGCACGGCCGGGGAAGAGATCCGGCCTCCCGACATCACCGACGAAGAGGGTGTCGCCGGAGAAGAGTGCAACCGGTGTCTCCCCCCGGGCGGTATCTGTTGCGATGTAGCAGATATGCTCGGGTGTATGGCCGGCGGTATCGATGACTGAGAACCGGATATTCTCAAGAGCGATGATATCTCCTTCTTCTACTGCTGAATGCGGGAATGCACAGTTCCCTGATTTCGGGGCATAAATGGTTGCTCCTGTCCTGTCTGCGAGATCCAGGTGGCCGGAGATGAAGTCCGCATGCAGATGGGTCTCAAGGATATGGGTGATGACAACCCCCATCTCCTCTGCTGCCCTGATATATCGCTCGACATCCCGTGCAGGGTCGATTATCGCACAGGTCCTGTCCCCTGCGACGATATATGAACTGTGAGCTATTCCCGGTATGAAAAACTGCTGAATGATCATAGGCGATCAGTCGTCTATGCGATGAGGAAATAGATGAGTGTTACGGCGATGCCAATGAAGATGATCGTCATGACACTCCCTGCCTTGAGGTAATCCCGTGTGCTGTAGCCACCGGGAGCCATCAGGAGTGCATTCACCTGGTGGGTCGGGAGGATGAAGGAGTTGGAGGCACAGACCGCAACAAGGAGTGCCAATGCACGTGGATCAACCCCTGTCCCTGCTCCGGTGAGCATGACAAGCGGCACAAGGAGGACTGTTGCTGCGACATTTGAGATGATGAGAGAGAGGATGGTCGCGAGGATGGCAACCGCGATCATGATGACCAGCGGGTGGGTTCCGGCAAGCGTCCCGGTGAGGGATGTGGCGACGAGTGCCGCAGCCCCGGTCTTCTCCATCGCAATCCCAAGCGGGATCAGCCCGCCGATGAGGGCGATGGTCTTCCACTCCACTGCCCGGTACACCTCGTCGGGGGTGAGGATTCCAAAGAGGATCATCCCTGCCGCACCGGTGAGGAGTGCAAGTGAGAGCGGAACGCCGGTGACAGTGAGGAGGAGTGCGGCGGCAAAGATCAGGACTGCCCGGACCCCTTTGTCATGGTGTATCGTCTCAACCTCCGGATGGGTGAGGAGGAGGAGATCACGGTTGCCTGCAAGGACCCGTAATGCATCCCATGAGCCGAAGGCGACGATGGTGTCTCCTGCCGTGAGGGGGGTATCAGAGAAGTCTGCCCTCGTCTCGGTCTCCCCGCTCTGGTGGACGATGGGTTCGATCGAGAACCGTTGGCGAAACCCGATCTCCCTGATACTCTGGCCGACGATGGATGCCTTTGGCCGGACGATCAGTTCTGCAAATCCATAACCCTCGCCGTCCAGTGTCTCCCTGAGCCTGCTCGAAGTTCCCGGGGGATTACACCCTGAATCACTGACGAATCTCTCAAAGTCCTCTTTTGTGCCGAGGAAGGCGAGCTCCTGGCCCGGCTCCAGCCGTGTATGGCGGGATGGGGCGATGGTGATCTCCTTATAGGTCCGGACGGCCAGGAGATCAAGTCCGTACCTGAGCTTGAAGAAGGCTTCTTCCCGGGTCTTTCCAATGAACGGGGAGGTCGGTGAGATGGTGCAGGTCCATATCGGATGATCGATATCCCATATCTCGGCGACCGTCGGACCTCTCTTCTTCTCCTCCTTCTTTGGAAGGATCCGATCTCCGAAGAAGGCAAAGAGGGCAACCCCGGCGATGAGGAGGGCAAGGCCGACCGGCGTCACCGCAAAGAGTGAGAAGGGCTCTGCATCTGCCTGGATAAGAAGATCGTTTAAGACGATGAGCGGTCCGGATCCGATCATCGTCACACTTCCCCCGAGGATTGCGGCAAATCCCATCGGCATCATCAGCCGGGAGACCGGGATCGCCGTCTGCCTGCTGATCCTCCTCATCGCCGGGAGGAAGAGGGCAGCGGAACCGATATTCTGCATCACCGAGGAGAGGAGACCGACCGTCATCGAGACGGTGGCATTGACCCTCCTCTCTTCAGTACCTGCATACGTGACGATGGCCGCGGCAAGCCGGGATGTAATCCCGGTCCTCTCGATCCCATATCCGAGGATCATCACCGACACCATCGCGATGACGGCGTTTGACGCAAAACCTGAGAACGCCTCCATCGGTGTGACGAGCCCAAGCCATGCAAGAGAGAGGGCGGCAAGGACTGCCACAACATCGATACGTATCCGTTCGGTGATGAAGAGGATGACTGTTCCTGTGAGGACGAGGAGTACGAGGAGGATGCCGGTCTCCATTCTGCATCACATTCCTTGCTGGATACAGGGAGATGAGAGGGGAGAGTGGAAAAAGGTTGCCTCTTTACCGGGAGAGGCGGGCCGTCAGCAGGTGGCGGCTGAGTGTCCCGGCAGTATCCGGGTTTGACTCGATACAGTCGAGGAGGAGGCGGATCTGCTGTATCGTTTCAGGATGGAGTTCATGCTCCATAAAGCAGGCATCATCTTCGGCGATCCGCTCAGGAACTTTCAGAAGGAGGAGAAACTCTTTGAGGGTCTGGTGGCGGAGGTGAACGGATCGCCCGATCGTTTCACCTTCCGGTCGGAGGACGACACCTTCATATTTTCTATATTCGATGAGGCCAAAGCCGTGGAGCTTCCGGAACATCTCAACGACGGTGGATGGCTGCACCCCAAGTTCGAGGGCGACATCCTTCGTCCTGGCATACCCCTTCTCGGTGGCAACGCGGTAGATTGCTTCGAGATAGTCTTCTGCTTTCCGTGACAGGTTGCTGACGCATGTTCTTCGGTCTGTGCCTGATGAACAATGTTTTCCTCCATGGTGATGGCTGTGCATAGACGAAGATCCCTCTTTGAAGATTGGTTGGTTGTACTTATTTCTGTTTGGTCGGTATCAAGTGGTGCCGAATAATGTTCGTAAAAGAGGAAAAACCCAAACAATGGAAAAGAGGTAATCGGAGATCTCCTGTCAGGCTGGTGCGTCTATTGTATCGTGCGTATTGACAGGTTCTGGATGAGGTTTTGATTGATAACCAATGGCTGAGTGGTTATTGTCGCATTCTCCGCCTTCCGGTTCTCCGTGTTCCGGAATTTGGAGTTCCATCTCTTCTTCTTACTGGTTATCCCCTCCATATGCCTCTCTGACTCCGTCTCCGGAGAGGCGGATATCTGATCGTACTGCACCTCTGAGGAAGGAACGAACCGCCTCCCTCCGCTCTCCATCATCCTGGTGATGGAGGCTTCTGATCGAACTGTTTACACCCATATTAGTGAACCCTCCGTCTGGTGTGACTGCTCTTCTGCATGGTATCGCTTCCGTGTCGCGAGCAGGGTTCTGATCATTTCTGCATCCCGATCGGGGTGCTCCCCCTTCTCACCCGCTCGCTGATACTATCGTAGTCTCTTCGGGAGGTATGACTCCTCGCCAAAGAATGTGCGGAGATGGAACAGGTTACCGTGACTCATTCGGTTTTGTCTATGAAATCGAATGGATGCCGCAGACTCTGCCCGGCGCCCTGATAGGGAAGACTATTATTGTATCAGACGATATCATCGCTATGCATCCCCTGTACCGGAACCTTCCGGCAGTATTCATCTTCCTCGGTCTTCTCATCGCAACAGCAGCCGAGCTGGTCTATCATGCCGGGGCCGGTATCGTCACCGGATACACCCATATCTATTACCTGGTGATCATCCTCGCAGCATACTACTACAGGTTCTGGGGAGTTGCAGTCGGAGGATATCTTGGTTCTGTTCATATCATGGCAGATATTGCCCTCACCGGATCGGTGACCGGCGATGCGATGATTCGTGCAGCCTCCTTCATTGCAGCGGGTCTCCTCTCTGCGGCTCTGGCGTCCGGGCTCCGGGCTAATATTCCTGTGAGTGAGGTTATCCAGAATAGTATGTGCCGTGTTCGTGCACGGATGGTCTCTGAGAAGGATATCATCAGAATGCGCCAGGATTGTGATCTTCCTTCCCTCCTGGCAATTCTCACCTTTGGTGAGATGGATACCCGGTATGCAGCAATTGATGCCCTTGGGCGGCTCCGGGATCCACGTGCCATCGAACCACTCATCGAGAGCCTCAGGAGTGATGCCTATTCCGGCCTGCGATGGAAGGCGGCGGAGGCACTTGCCCGGATTGGATCTCCCGCCGTCGGTCCACTCCTCTCCCTCCTCTCAGATCCGGATGAAGATGTCAGGTGGAAGGTTGCAATTGCACTTGGTGAGATTCGTGACCCCCGGGCGATTGATCCCCTCCTCTCCCTCCTCTCTGATCCCGACTCGTATGTCCGGAGCAGGGCCGCGCTTGCACTGGCAACCATCGGAGAACCCGCGGTATCAGATCTGATCGCCTCCCTTAGTGACGAGGATCCGGTCATCAGGGCTTCGGCATCTTCCGCCCTTGGTATTCTGGGGAATCAGGACGCGATTCCGGCCCTCATCACTGCTCTTTCAGATCCCGATGACCGTGTCAGATCCGAGGTGATATCGGCCCTTTCACGAATCGGATCATCCGTTATCCCTCCTCTTATCGAGGCAATATGGGCCGCACCCCCGGATCTCCGCCCCGGTCTCCTCCTCCTTTCTGCTGATCCAGGAACGGTGAGTCCGCTGATCGAGATGATCGAGGAGGCCGATCCGGATCTGAGAAGGGAACTGGCAATGGCACTTCAGGAGTCAGGGGACTCTGGTCTCTCCGTCTTCATCGAGGAGCTGAAGAAAGAGGTCCCCTCCCCAGGCAGGCTTATTGCGGGTATTCCCGGAAAGAGGTAATCTTTATTGGTGTTCCCTCACCAGATCACATCAGATGTACGGTCGGTATGGGTACCAGTTCTGTGTTGAAAAAGGCGATTTAAAGGTCTGCTTCTCAAAGGATGAGGATTTTATCAGGTACTTCCGAAGCCTTGGTGATAAGACGGTGGAGCGGATCGTCGCATCAGAATCAGGAACGGTATATATCAACCCGGTTGAACCCCTGAACCTCCCTGATGAGGTGACCCGCTTCCTTGAGATCCGGTTTGAGCCTATCCTTATCGAACCGGAGGCTGTCCGGCAGATCTATCTGACATTTCCGATCGAGATCGGGGTGTTCCTTGGAAAATCAGATGCTATCCAGTTGATTGATGTATTCTCCCGGATGCCCCAGAAGTACTCCCTCTATGGACCAACCGATACCGGGGTGATCACCCGGTACTACTGGAGCGCCGTCTATCTCCATCGTCCATCACCGGATCCCTGGTATGAAGGCGTCCTTGAACTCACCATGCATAATACAACCAAAGGATGGATCGAGGTCTCCCGTGTGGTCTTTGAGAACTATGGGATGAAGATCTACTTTGACCAGGAACTCGTCTCAATGAAAGCACATATGCAGATAATCAAGCATACGATAGCCGAGACCTCATTTATCGATAAGCCGATGAGGGAGGGGATGCAGAAGTCAATTGAACTGTACTATTCAAGGAAGATCCCTGGTGTTGAGCGTGCGATAAGCTATACCATGGAGGAGGGGATGAGTTAGATGGATATCTCTGATCCGGAGACGATCTTTCGGTCTGAAGGGACAATTCTGCACCTTCTGACAACCCCCGTCATTGGAGAGACGACACCGCTCGATCTCGTCTGGGTTCTCATCATCTTTATATTTGCACTCACCCTGATCCGTGTCGTCAGGATCCAGCTGAAGCGGAGCTTCGGGGACAGGGTTCCAAAGTCGGATCTCGACTTTATGACGACGATCGTGACATACCTTCTGTATCTGGCGACCTTCCTTGTCATACTGCCATACCTGCACTTTGATCTCTCGGGTCTCTTCGTCGCCGGAGGAATCATCGCACTTGCCCTGGCGTTTGCGACCCAGAATATCGTCTCAAACCTGGTATCCGGACTATTTCTTATGTTCGAGCGGCCGATCAAGATCGGTGATAATATCTCGATCGGCTCCATGACGGCGACCGTCCAGAATATTCAGATTATGTCGACGATCGTCCGGACATTTGATGGCATCTATGTCCGGATCCCTAATTCCAGGCTCTTCACCAGTGATATCACAAATCTTGTCATCCATCCTGCCCGCCGGTTCGAATATACCATCGGCATACGATATCGGGATGATGCGGGAAAAGCGATCTCGATCATCAGGGATATGATCGATAAACAGCCGTATGCCTTAAAAAGTCCGGGTCCGTCTGTCTATGTTGACAAACTTGACAGCTCAAGCGTCAATATCGTCGTCAAGATCTGGGCTCCCTCCCTCTACTGGTGGGGGCTCCGGACCGAACTTCTCTGGAGACTCAAGGTTGAACTTGAGAAGAACGGCATCCAGATACCATTCCCCCAGCAGGAGGTCTGGTTTAATAATATCCTGAAGGCTGATATGAAGAGTGTTAAGGAACCACCCCCAATCCGGGAGATTCCCTTTCAGCCGATAGAAAAAGAGGAAAAGACAAAACCAGGTGAGACACATGGCTGGTAAAGAAGAGATATATGCATTATTCAGAGCGGTCGGAGAACCGGATCTCGAGGCACGAAGAGAGGCGGAGCTGGCGCTTGCCGCGATCGGCCCGTCAGCCATCCCCGAAATTATCGCAGCGTTGGAGGAGTCACAGGCGACGATGCGGTGGTACCTTGCCCGCGCCATCGCCAGGATGGGCGTTGCTTCTGTTGATCCGGTGATCGAGGCGATTCGTTTGAGCGGGGATCCGGATCTCCGCCGGTACCTGACCGGATCCCTTGCATCGCTTGGTGAGGCGGGGATCCCGCATCTCATCAGGCATCTTGCCGATGATGATGTCAATGTCCGTGGAGCCATCGCACTTGCACTCTGCCGTATTGGTGAGCCGGCAATTCCTGCCCTCTCGGAAGCGGCCGACGGGGATGATCCCTTCCTCCGTACCTGTGCCGAACTCGTCCTCTTCAGGATGGGTGAAGAGGGGATCATAGCACTCTTTCCTGATGAAGAGGGGTAAACGCGATGAGCCTCCCTGCGATGTCTCCTGCGATGGAGGCATATCTCTCCTCGATGAACCGCTCCCTCGAAGAAGCCCTCGCTATTGCGCGGGAGGCACGATCGCGGGGGATCGATCCCTCAACAACTCCTGAGATCCCGATTGCCAATGATCTCGCTGATCGTGTCGAGGCACTCCTGCATATCCCCGGTGTTGCTGCCCGTATTCGTGAGCTTGAGGCAGAGATGTCGCGTGAGGAGGCGGCACTCCGAATCGGTGATGATTTTGTGGCACGCCGGTTTGGGGAGACGTCGCGAGAGGAGGTGGTTGATCATGCGATCCGCTGCTCAATGGCGCTGCTGACCGAAGGAGTCGTCGCTGCACCGACCGAGGGGATCGCGAAGGTGACGTTTGGGAAGAATGATGATGGCTCCGAGTATCTCAGGATCTATTATGCAGGTCCCATCCGGTCCGCTGGCGGGACAGCCCAGGCGCTCTCGGTCCTCGTCGGAGACTATGTCCGCCGTGCGCTTGGGATCAACCGGTATATTCCACGGCAGATAGAGATCGAACGCTACATCGAGGAGATCCGCCAGTATAATAATATCCTGAGCCTTCAGTACGCTCCAACAGAGGCAGAGCTCCGCCTGATCATCGAGAACTGCCCGGTCTGTATCGACGGTGAGCCGACCGAGCGGGATGAGGTCTCAGGATACCGCAATCTCGAACGGGTGGAGACGAATGCGGTCCGGGGGGGGATGGCACTCGTCATCGCCGAGGGACTCGCACTGAAGGCGCCAAAGATCCAGAAGAATGTTGCGAAGATGAAGATGTCGGGATGGGAGTGGCTTGATACCCTCGTCGCCGGTACCTCGTCATCAGGGGGGGAAGAGGAGACCGGTGTCCACCCGAAGGATAAATATCTCAAGGATGCTATCGCCGGCCGGCCGGTCTTTGCCTATCCGATGCGAAAAGGTGGGTTCCGGCTCCGGCTCGGCCGTGGAAGGAACAGTGGTTTTGCCGCGGGCGGTCTGAACCCGGCAACGATGTTCATCCTCGGTGAATATCTTTCGCCGGGAACGCAGATGAAGGTTGAACGGCCGGGCAAGGCGGCCGGTGTGGTTCCGGTTGATACCATTGAGGGTCCCACCGTCCTTCTTACCTCAGGTGAGGTGAGACGGATAGACCGGGAGGAGGATGCAGTGGCACTCATCTCTGATATTGAGGCGATCCTTGATGTCGGTGAGATGCTTATCAGCTTCGGAGAGTTCCTCGAGAATAACCATCCCCTTGTTCCACCGTCGTACTGCGAGGAGTGGTGGCTTCAGGAGCGGGGTCCCCGCCACCCTGAAGATGAGATGGAGGCGATACGGTTTGCGATGGATGGTGCGTATCTCCACCCTGATTACACCTGGTTCTTTGATGATCTCACAATGGAGGAGTTTCGATTCCTTGCGGATCTGGTTTCTGCAGGGGGGAGGGTGGAATCTGATCAGCTCAGAATCCAGAATAATGCCGAGATCAAACATCTGTTTGAGGAGATCCTGATTCCCCACACCATGGAGGGTGGTGATATCGTCATCCGGACCTATTACTCCCTTCTTGCCTGCCTCGGCCTCTCACTGGATCTCTCCCGGCGTGATGGCTGGAAGACGCTTCCTGCTTCAGGAGACGGCCTTGATGCCGCCCGGCATCTCAGCGGTTTTATGATCCGCTCAAAGGCGGGGACACGGATCGGTGGCCGGATGGGCCGTCCCGGCAAGTCTGCTCCACGGAAGATGAAGTCGGCACCCCATGCCCTCTTCCCGGTGGGGGATGGCGGTGGTGCGAGGCGATCATTTCAGGGAGCCGGTGCAAAGAAGAGTGGCGGGACCGTTCCGGATGGGGATCTCCTGATGCAGATCGAGACGACAGGGACGGTCAGTATCCCTCTTGGGGAGAGGAAATGTCCCCGTTGTGGGGTGACGACCTACTGGAACCGGTGCGGGTGCGGTGAACATACCGAACCGGTCTTCCGGTGTCTCCATTGTAACAAGGAGGTCACGGAGGATCGGTGCCCCCGCTGTGATGCCCCGACCACCTGCCAGCATGAGGTCGATCTCAATATTAAGAAAGAGTATGATGATGCCCTTGCCCGCCTTGGCATTCTTCCCGACGCCCTGAAGCTTTTAAAGGGGCTCAAGGAGCTGAAGTCCCGGGACCGGGCAGTGGAGCCGATTGAGAAGGGTATCCTCCGTGCGGTCCGGGATCTCTTCGCCTTTAAGGATGGAACGGTGAGATACGATATGATCGATCTCCCCCTCACGCATTTCCGGCCACGAGAGATCGGTGTCTCCCCTGAACGCCTCCGTGAACTTGGGTATCATACGGATATGGAAGGCCGGGATCTGGTGGATCTGGATCAGACGGTTGAACTGAGGCCCCAGGATATCCTCGTCTCCCGGGACTGCGGGGAGTACCTGGTATCTGTGGCAGGGTTTGTCGATGATCTCCTGGAGAAGGTCTACGGGCTTCCCCGGTACTATAATGCCCAGACGCCTGCGGATCTCGTCGGCCAGCTCCTGATCGGGCTTGCTCCGCATACAAGCGCGGGGGTGCTGGCACGGCTTATCGGGTATTCAGAGGCCCTCGTCGGATACGCTCACCCCTTCTTCCATGCAGCAAAGAGGAGGAACTGCTTCCATGGCGATACCGAGATCGAGGTCCGGGGTCCTGATGGCTGGAAGAGACTCCCGATCCGTGATTTTGTTGTCGGGAACTTTGATCTCTCCTCCCCGGGCATCGACCGTATCGGGACATTCTATTCAGATCCTGCAATACCCCATATGACGGTTGCGATCGATACGAACGGGACACCGAAGATGCGGCGGATCACCTCGGTCTCGGTCCACCGTGCCCCCGATCACCTCATCCTCTTTGAGACCGAACGGGGCAAACGGCTCGCCGTCACCCCGGATCACGCGATGCTGATCTGGGATTGCACGTACCTCCGGAAGATCCGGGCTGTTGAGGTGAAGCCGGGAGACCGGGTCGCGGTAATGGAAGGGGGGATGGTGCTTGCAGATACGATCCGGATCGCAGAGCCGACTCCGTGCCTTGATGATCGTGTCTACTGCCTGACGGTTGCCGGGGATCATACCCTCCATGCGAACGGGATCTTCACCGGCCAGTGCGATGGTGATGAGGATTGTGTGATGCTCCTCCTTGACGGCCTGATTAATTTCTCCCGCTCCTTCCTCCCGGAGACCCGTGGGGGATCGATGGATGCCCCCCTGGTCCTGACGAGCCGGATCGATCCGGCTGAGGTGGATAAGGAGACCCTGAATGTCGATCTGGTGAGCAGGTATCCGCTCTCGGTCTATGAAGGGTGCCTCCGGTATGCCGCTCCGAAGGATCTCGAGAAGGAGGTGGATCATGTGGAGCTCCGGATCGGGACGCCTGCCCAGTATGAGGGCTTCTCGTTTACGCATGATACCACGGATATCTCTGCGGGTCCTCAGACGACGATGTACACCCGGCTCGGGTCGATGGTGGATAAGCTCGATGCCGAACTCCTCCTTGCCCGGAAGATCCGGGCGGTGGATGAGGACGACCTCGCTGAGCGGGTGCTGACGACCCATTTCATTCGTGATATGATCGGCAACCTCAATGCTTTCTCAAAACAGGGGTTCCGGTGTCCACGCTGCGCTGCCAAGTTCCGGAGGATGCCGCTTGCCGGGAAGTGCCGGTGTGGCGGGAGGATCATCGCGACCGTGACCGAGGGGGCGGTGAAGAAGTACCTTGCTGCTTCCCAGTCCATCTGTGAGCAGTTCGCCATCTCTGAGTACACAAAACAGCGGATCCGGGTGATCGACGCCTCGATCAATTCCACCTTCGGGGAGGAGGAGAAGGTCCAGCTCGGTCTTGCAGATTTTATGTAGATCGAGGAATGCTTTTTTGCAGTGAAGAGCGAATATACTATCTTCAGGGCGAGTGTTACCGAGAGGCCAAAGGTGCCCGACTCAAGATCGGTTCCCGTAGGGGTTCGCAGGTTCGAATCCTGCCACTCGCATGCGATCATCCTGGAAAGGGCAGGAGGCATATTTACTCATTATTCCTTCGAATTGCAACAGCAGAGATGATTTCTGATTTCATGGGATGTTGCCGCCAATCGAGCTAGGGGAATAGATCCCGACTCCCACAGCTCTGCCATCGGATCGTTCATCTCCTCTTTTAAAAAAGATTATCATCTCTGGAGTGTGAGAGGTTGATATGAGACGATTATCGATCATCATCTGTCTCTTTCTTCTCCTCACAACCGTGGCTCCTGCTATTGCCGCAGAGCAGGGGGGCGAGTCTGGTCAGGCGTCGGTTGCACGAGGTCCCCCGTCTGAACCGGGGAACAAGTCCGGGGGTCCTCCGGTAACAACCCCCGCACCCCCGGTGATGGCAGCCCCTCCGGATGCATCGCAGGGTGAACGAGTCCGTGAAACTGTTCGGGAAGAGAGAATCAACAACTCTGTTGATCCCGCAGGGTTGAGAACCCTTATCCGCACCCGGCAGGAGATGCAGGCAGAAGAGGTGAAGACGCTCCCCCAGCAGGCACGGGCACGGTATATCCATGAGAATCAGGTCAGAAACGCTGTCTTCTTCCTTCTGGCTGCTGAAAATATGACCGGTATCGGTCCGCATGTTGCTCAAACCGCCCGAGAGTACAATGCCTCGGTCAATGCCCAGTGGAAGGATGAGATGACAATAGAAAGGCGATCCGGCATCATGCGTACACTCTTTGGAGGGGATCTGGAGGCAGCAGACCGGATCAGAATACAGGCAGAAGAGAATGAGCGGCGGATAGAGGAGATTCGTGAGCTCATCCAGAACAGCTCTTCAACGGACCCGGAACTCTCAGAGATCCTTCTTGAACAGCTCGGCCCGATGGAGGAGGAGCAACGCCGCCTTCAAGAACGGGCGATGATGGAAGAGCAGAAGAAGGGCTTCTTCAGCTGGATCCTCGGCTGAACAGTACGCATTAAAGTGATGTGGCTTCGAGGGGAGATGGTGAGAGCTCAGGGATCAGCACCCTCTTTCCGACCCCCCGCCTGCCGGTGAGGACAAGGAACGAAGGGCTCTGTGCAGAGAGATGCTCCATCAGCCCGAGCTCTTCTCTCCTTTCATAGAATTCAATAATGATTATGATTGTAATTATTATAGATATAATTATTGTTGGGGGCTTGCCGAGGAGCGACGTGTAGTATGCTATAACAAAAAGCCAGAAAAACTTTCAGTATACTATAGGTTTTATCTCCTCCCGGCGCCCCCCCGAAGCGATAGTATAAACAATATAGGACTTACGCATAACCCTCCGAAAAAAATTTAGAGCGCATACTTTGGATCCTTTAGGTAGTCGGCGATAGCATTAGACTGGATCTCCCATTT
>NZ_JALJYG010000014.1 GCF_024170505.1 Methanocalculus alkaliphilus | reverse complement strand
ATCTTATTTGAAGGAGGAAGAGGAAAAACGGCAGAATGTACAACGGGATGGTATGGGGAGAGGAGGATTCGAAGTTAGAAAATCACAAAGTCAGGTCATCGGAGATGGATTTGTCTCGATGAACCAGAGTGCGATTGCGGCATCCAGCTACTCATATGCCCTCCGTTTTGACCAGAATGATACGACCATCATCAGGAGACAGGCAGAGGCCCTCTACTCGCTTCATGAATACGAGGAGGCTGCCGTCCTCTACTCGCATGCGGCATCGATTGATCCCACCTCCCCCGACTACCTTACCGGCCTTGGACGCTGTTACCTGATGGCCGGGGATCCCTCCGCAGCCGAGGCCGCCTTTACAAAAGCCCTCTCCCTCTCACCCGGTGAACCCGCCGCTCTCCATAGCAGGGCGGTCACCCTCCTTGCGGAAGGGCGCTATACCGAAGCCATTGCAGATCTCGATGCCCTCGTTGCAGCATATCCTGACAGTGCACGGGCACGGATGTACCGGGGGGATGCGTACATGCACATAACACAGAGTTATGAGACTGAGATGAGGGATGCCCATTCCGCTCCGGGATCCGGCTTCTCAGCCGGTATGGCAGGCAGAACGACGAGGCTGACAGGAGAGGCATCGAATGCGTATATGAAGGCGATGGAAGACTACCAGAAGGCGATGGAGCTCGATCCACGCCTCACCCCGGTGATCACCATGAAGGTGATGGCGCAGTACCGGTCCCAGGCAGAGACATATTCGATGATCATCGGATCGCTCTGACCTCCTTTTTTCCTCTGCGCGCAACCGGGCTGATCACGAATAGCCCTTCGTTAATAGCCGTATTTTCCTCGCATCATTCCATATGATATTTATGCTTCTCGTACCTTCTTCTATGGAAGGCATTCCGAACATGGAGGTATAAAAAACATGGATATCATCTATTTAGCACCTCTTGCTGCCCTTATCGCCCTTGCATTTGCGGGCTTCTCCTTCATCACGGTGAAGAAAGAGGGTACAGGAACAGAGGTGATGCAGAAGATCGCCGCCGCCATTCATCTCGGCGCCATGGTCTATCTGAATCGCCAGTATCGTGCAATTGCTGTATTCGTCGTTGTACTGGCGATCGTATTGGCAGTTGGAATATCCCCGCTCACCGCAGCGACGTTCGTCCTTGGTGCACTCCTCTCCGCAACAGCCGGTTATATCGGTATGTACACGGCGACCGCAGCGAATGTACGAACCACCAATGCAGCCCGCCGCGGGATCGCTGAGGCGTTCCGTGTCTCGTTTGCAAGCGGTTCCGTCATGGGAATGGCCGTTGTCGGTCTTGGTCTTCTTGGTCTCTCCCTCGCCTATCTTGGTCTCTCAGCAATGGGTCTTCCCCAGGCCGAGGTTCTCTCGACGGTGACAGGATTTGGTCTTGGTGCCTCATCGATTGCGCTCTTTGCCCGTGTTGGTGGAGGTATCTTCACCAAGGCAGCTGACGTCGGTGCAGATCTCGTCGGCAAGGTCGAGGCAGGCATCCCTGAGGACGACCCACGAAACCCGGCAGTCATCGCTGACAATGTCGGTGACAATGTCGGTGACGTCGCCGGTATGGGCGCTGACCTGTATGAGAGCTACGTCGGATCCATCATCGCCGCGATGGTCCTTGGTATCACCGCGGTCCACACCGAGATGTATGCAGGCCTTGACCCGATGCAGCTCGTCCTTCTTCCGATGATGATCGCCGCACTTGGTATCTTCTCAGCTATCATCGGATCGTTCTTCGTCAGGACGAACAAGACCGATATGACTGCTATTCACATGGCATTCAACAAAGGTCTCATCGTTGCAATCGTCCTTATCGTCCTTGCGACATATTTCCTTGTCACAACCCTCGTCGGACCTGAATATATCGGTATCTTCTATGCCGCCATTGCCGGTCTCATCGCAGGGTTTGCCATCGGTCTCGTCACAGAGTATTACACATCCTATGACAGGGCACCGACACTCTCGATTGCAAAGTCATGTCAGACAGGTTCAGCAACGAACATCATCAGCGGATTTGCAAAGGGCATGGAGTCGACCGTCTTCCCGGTCTTCTTCGTGGCAATTGCAATCACCATCTCCTACCACTTCGCAGGCCTCTATGGTATAGCCATCGCCGCAGTTGGTATGCTCTCGACCCTCGGTCTCTCCCTTGCCGTCGATGCATACGGACCGGTCGCTGACAATGCAGGCGGTATTGCTGAGATGTCACACCAGGATCCAAAGGTCCGTGTCATCACCGATACCCTTGATGCAGTCGGCAACACCACCGCCGCCATCGGCAAAGGCTTCGCCATCGGATCCGCAGCGCTCACCGCACTCGCCCTCTTCTCTGCATACACCCTTGCAGTCGGGCTTGAGATAATCGATGTCACCAATCCGATGGTCTTCGTCGGTATGCTCATCGGTGCAATGCTACCGTTCCTCTTCTGTGCACTCACCATGACCGCGGTCGGAAAGGCTGCCTATGCAGTCGTCATCGAGGTCAGGAGGCAGTTCAAGGAGATCGCCGGTATCATGGAGGAGAAAGCCGATCCGGACTATGCAGCATGTATTGCAATCTCCACAAACGCTGCCCTTCGTGAGATGATCGCACCTGGTGTTCTCGCGGTCCTTGCCCCGCTTCTTGTCGGGTACTTCCTCGGCCCCGCAGCACTCGGTGGTCTCCTTGCAGGGTCGCTTGTTGCAGGTTTCTCACTTGCAATCACCATGGCAAACGCCGGTGGTGCATGGGACAATGCAAAGAAATACATCGAACAGGGCAACTATGGTGGAAAGGGTTCAGATGCCCACAAGGCAGCTGTCGTCGGTGATACCGTCGGTGACCCATTCAAAGACACCTCAGGTCCTGCTATCAACATCCTGCTGAAGCTGATGTCGATGGTGGCTCTTGTCTTTGCCCCGCTCCTCATCCTCCTCTGAGGATGAAGCATCATTTTTCTCTTTTTCTCTTCTGTCATCATCCCGGATGACGATCAGTCCAAAGCTCTGTTTTGTCGTGTTGCCTCTTTGCGCACCGAGGGTGGGCACTCACAATCATACAACGAGAAAATTTTTCTATCAGGAGAACCTTCCCGGAACCGATGGGTATGATGTCCAGACAGGAAGAACTTCTCTCCCTCCTGAGAAATCCCGCAACCGGAGAGCCCCTCGACTATGAGGATGAGAGACTGATAGATCGCGTCTCGGGGGAGCAGTTCACCATTCGGGATGGGATACCGGTGATCCTTCGATCCGATGATGTGGCCGGGTGGAACAGAACGGCGCAGAGAGGATATGACTGGCTGAGCCTGGTGTATGATTTCATGTATCGGTTTAATATCGGCAACATCGGGAACTGGCTGAATGAGATTGCCGCCATCATTGAGATCCAACCGGGAGACCGTGTTCTTGAGACCTCTGTCGGAACCGGCCAGCAGTTTCGAAATCTCCACAACCATGGTGTCGATGCCCGGTTCTACGGAAATGACATCTCATTTGGCATGCTGCGAAGGTGCAGGAAGAATCAGAGGAGGTGGGGGATCGATATTGGCTGTGTTCAGGGGAATGCAGAAGCACTCCCCTTTGGAGATGCATTGTTTGAGGTCGTCTACCATATCGGCGGCATCAACTTCTTCAATGATAAGGAGAGGGCCATCAACGAGATGATCCGGGTTGCACAACCCGGGGGCAGAATCCATATCTGTGATGAATCGGCAAAATTTAAGGAGAGATCCCATCTTTTTGGCCGATTCATGCCTGATTCCGATACAGGGGTCTATGATCCCCCTGAGAGGTTCATCCCCGATACGATGGTCGATCTGACGACTCGCCAGCTATGGGATGGGCTCTTCTGGATGGTCTCCTTTCAGAAGCCGGAAGAGGAGGTCTCCCGCAACTGAAATCACCGGCATGGTGCCGGATATACATCAGGCGGGCCTGAAAAAAATGGATGAACGCCCGTCTCACGCCGCGATACCAAGGTACCAGGTTGCAATCGAGAAGTAGATGAGAACCCCGGTGATATCCGCAAACGAGGTGACGAGGGGTGTGCTCGCCACCGCCGGGTCCTTGTTCAGGCGGGTCAGGAGGAAGGGAAGCGTCATCCCGATGAGAGATCCGACGATGACGATCAGCATCATCGAGAGCCCGACCACAACGGCAATCTCAGGACCTCCCCGGAAGATGCCAAGTACCATCACCGCCCCGGCGAGACTGACACCAAGCGCCAGGGCGATGAATACCTCACGCCCGATGAGCCGTGCCCAGTCTCCTGCTTCGACATCACCGGTTGCAAGAGACCTGACCATCAGGGTCGCCGACTGTGATCCTGCATTTCCTCCGCTATCGATTAAGAGAGGGAGGAAGAAGACGAGTACGACATACGCAGCGATCGTCTCCTCGAAGTACGCAATACCTGCCCCGGAAAAAACATTCATCAGGACGAGGACGAGAAGCCAGGGGAGCCGTTTCCGATAGAGAATACCGATGGTAGCATCCTTGACGCTCATCCCGATATCGCGGACCGACCCGATCTTGAGGAAGTCCTCGGTACCCTCCTCTTCGAGGAGATCGATGACATCATCGAAGGTGATCGATCCAACAAGCCTGTCCTCTCCATCAAGGACCGCTATTGCAAAGAGGTCATATTCAGCAACGAGGTCTGCAGCCCGTATCCGTGGCTCGGTTGTTCTGACGAAGAGGCCGGGTTCTGTTGCAATCTCTCCGATCCTGACATCCGGGGTCGTCTTGAGAAGACTGCCCAGGCTGATATATCCGCGATATACCCTCCCCGGACCGATGACATAGATGACGCCCATCTCATCAGGGCGGAGCGGGCTGGTATGAAGCCTTGCCAGCACCTCCCCAATGGTTGAATTCTCATGGAATGCAAGGTACCGGGAGGTCATGAACCGCCCGGAGCTCCCTGCGGGATATCCGAGGAGATGGCTGACTGCTGCCGCATCTCCGGGCTTCATCTCAGCAAGGATTCGTTTGGCGATCTTTGCAGGAAGCTCTTCAAACAACCGTGTCTGGTCATCGGGATCGAGCGATTCGACAAGGCTGAGTGTCTCCGGATCCTCCATCAGGCCGATAAGCCGGGCCTGTTGTTCGGGATCAAGCGACTCGAAGACATCAAGGGCCGTATTCTTCTCAAGGAGACGGAAGAAGATGGCGTAGTCTGCATCCTCCATCTCAGAGAAGAGATCTGCAGCTTCGACCCTGGAGAGCTCTTTTGCGTAATTCCGAAGCCCTT
Source organism: Methanocalculus alkaliphilus (assembly GCF_024170505.1). NCBI lineage: Archaea > Methanobacteriati > Methanobacteriota > Methanomicrobia > Methanomicrobiales > Methanocalculaceae > Methanocalculus > Methanocalculus alkaliphilus. Next base: position 49,425 of record NZ_JALJYG010000014.1, on the reverse strand, counting down.
TCCAGTCTCTCAGGGAGAGTAACTCCCGAATTCTGTCCCCGTGCATTCCCCTGTCCTCCGGTATCCGGAGATTATGCTGTATGGATATAAGAGGGTTTTGGAGGCTGGATTGCCATATCGGATGATATTATTGCTCAAATTGACGATCATCGATAGGTGCGGAACGATTCGAAGTCTTGGGCATCTTTTTCTTCCACGCATCCCAATCTCTCATGATAATAGAGGTGCCCCATGAAACGATCATATTACATGCTGATTCTTCTTCTCCTTGGCGTCACGGCAACCGCCGGATGCATGATGGCAGATACATCCCCGTACGTCCAGAATGGGTGGAGCGAGATGGTGGTGTATGAGAGCGCAGTTCAAAATGAACGATCTGCATTTGCCTATGATACAAAGACAGGCTTTGTCGATGCACAGGTGATCCGGGAGGGAGAGATCTCTCTGCAGAGCCGGGATCCACGGCTGACGGCAGATGAGATCACAGATATAACAGAGCGGTATAACGGCCGTATCCAGTCCCTCACCATCAACTCCGCCGGGGTGCGGGATGGAAAACAGCGCTATTATGTCGAGGCGATCCTCAGGGTTCCACCCCAATCCTTTGATGCGGTGATGCAGGAGATTGAAGGTACCGGCACGCTCACCCACAGGCAGATACGGGAGCGGGATGTCACGGCAGAATATACCGATCTCCATGCCGAGAAGCGATCACTACAACGGCAGGTTGAGCGATATGATGATCTCCTTGGAAAGGCAGTGACGGTTGAGGAGATACTGAATGTCCAGACAGCCCGTGACACCGCTCAGAGAAACCTGGATATCGTGACAGGGAGGCTCAATCTCCTCGAATCACGGATCGATGAAGCGAAGATTACCGTATCGATCAGGGAAGCCCCTAGCGTCGGTGTAGATTCGGGCTTTACCGCTTCAGGAGTTCTTAATGCCGGTATAGCAGCATTTATGGGGGTTATTGTCATCCTGATCGTCGCCGCCTTCGCCCTCCTCCCGCTTGCTGTTATCGGGGGGATCGTCTGGCTCATTCTCAGGCGTCGGAAGGGATGATCTCCTAAATTCTCACAATCTTTTCAGCTTTTTTGATATCGAGGCTCAGGTCCGCGTTCCGGACGGAATGGGTCAGCCATCCGGAGGAGACGAGATCAACCTCGCATCCTGCATAGGATCCCGCGTTCTTCGGCGTGATCCCTCCGGAAAGCTCAATTGTCACCCTCTCACGAAGCCCTGCTTCTTTGAGGAGGTCAATGGTCTTCATCACGGTCTTTGGACTCATGTTGTCGAGGAGAATAATGTCTGCACCAGCGGATGCGGCGATGATCGCATCCTCGGGCCTCTCCACCTCACACTCGATCACCCTGAATGCCGAGAAGGCCTTTGCACGCCGGATCGCCTCATCAATCCCGGCGATGGCGAGATGATTATCTTTTATCAGGATAGCATCCGAGAGGGAGTACCGGTGCGGCTCTCCCCCCCCGATCCGGATCGCTTTTTTGTCAAAGAACCGAAGGCCCGGAGCGGTCTTCCGGGTCCCGGCGATCCGTGCTCCGGGCATCGCCGATTCGATCACCCGCCCGAACCGGCTGGTTGCGGTCGCAATCCCTGACATCCTCCCCATCAGGTTCAGAACCGTCCGTTCAGCGGCGAGGATCCCATGAACAGGCCCGGTCATGGTGAGGATGGTCTGGTTGGGATCTGCCCATTCTCCCTCGGGTATGGCAGCGTCTGCCCGGACACCGCATTCGTTAAAGAGGAATACCGCCTCCTCAATACCGGCGATCACCATCGTCTCCCGTGCGATGATCACTGCCCGGCCCTCGGTTTGTGGGATCGTCGCTTCTGATGTGATATCCCCGAAGGGGAGATCCTCTGCCAGAAACCTCCGGAGCGAATCCTCCATCATCATCCTCTCACCGCCGGATCCGGATCATCCGTTCGACCGCCCGTTTCGCCGGCCCAAGGACATCCTCATCGATGATCACTTCATGAACACCATTCTGAAGGGAACGGAGGAGATCTTCCCGCTTCGTCTTCTTCATATCCTCACAGACCGCATCCTCGGGGAGGAGAAATTCCCGATCCGGATAGAGGCTTCTGAGCCGGTATCCCATCTCGCGCTCTGTACAGACGAACCAGCTATCGCACTCATCAGCATGCCTCACCATCCCACCGGTCGATGTGACGAGATCAGAGATCTCCTGAACCTCGGGGCGGCATTCGGGATGGCAGACGATCCGGCACCCATGGGAGCGTGCCTCTTCTACCTGGTCGACGGTGAAGGCTGTATGGACATAGCAGTGCCCTTCGGGGGGAAGCGGGATGATATCCTTCTCAGGAACCTGCTTCTGCACAAAGGAGGCGAGGTTTGCATCCGGCCCAAAGAGGATCGTCTTCTCCGGTAGTGATCTGACGACATCGGCGGCATTTGCTGATGTACAGGTGATATCGGCTACAGCTTTGACGGCTGCTGTTGAGTTGACGTAGACGACGACGGCCGCATCAGGATGCTTCTTTCGCGCCTCCAGCACCATCTCCGGGGTGAGATGATCGGCGAGCGGGCATCCGGCATCCGGGACCGGAATCAGGACAGTCTTTTCAGGGGAGAGGAGCTTTGCTGTCTCGGCCATGAAGAGGACCCCACAGACGATCAGCACGGACTCCTGAGCTTCAGATGCCTTTACTGCGAGCTCTAGGCTGTCGCCAACGATATCCGCAACATCCTGGATCTCGGGCAGCTGGTAATTATGTGCCAGGATGAGGGCATTCCTCTCCTCCTTCAGCTTTCGTATCTCTTCATCTGTTGTCATGTGCCGATCACCAGCGGGTTATCAAGATTTTCAAGCAGTGTCAGTATCGAGAGTGCGGCAAGATAGCTTGTTGCAGGGTTGTCAGGGCTTGGAATATTTCGTACCCTGATATACGCATCCCCAAATTCACCCTCGATGAAGATTTCATGGATATTTCGATCCGCTTTGGGATCGACCCAGAGTTCAACATCGACCTCATGGCCGGCGGCAAGGGTCAATGCCTCAGAGACGTTGACGTTCTTTGGGTAATCCCTGATGCATTCATGTGCCTTTCCCGAGAAGATCATCGTCGGTGCATCGGCCCTGATGGAGAGGGATGCCGGACTCTTCGTCGTCCTGAGGAGGAAGGTATCAATGGCCGATATCTGCCCGACCTTGATGTTGTCAAGGCCCATCACCGCACCGGATGGGACATAGATCTTCCTGCCCATCTCTTTTGCTCTCCTGACAAGCCGTTCACGGAAATCCGTATCCGAGAGGGCCCCCACACTCATCACCACAAAGTCACGGCCGGATCTGAGTATCGCCTCCCCATACTCCTGCGCGGCGGCAACCGAGGCTGCTTCGACGACGATATCAAAGTCTGCTGAGAGAAATGTTGTAAAATCGGTATAGGCATGGGCGTCGGATGCTGCCGCCAGCTCGTCTGCCCGTGCCTCAATCTGGTCATAGACTGCTGTTATACTGAATGATTTCTGGTGTTTTGCGATGATATGCCCGATATTGCCACACCCGAGCAGTCCAACGGTGATCATTGGTTATGGTATTGCTTCTTTTCAGTATAAACGATTCTGGTCACTGAAGCCGATGGATGGAGGGATCATGGAGGCTTTACTTCTTCTTCTCTTTCTTTACCTTCTTTTCATTCTTCTTCTGCTTTTTACCCTTCTTCTTCTCTTTCTTTGCCTTCTTCTCTTCCTTCTTCTGCTTTTTATCCTTCTTTGGACTCTTCTCCCCTTCTTCCTTCAGGACAATCTTCTCATCACTTCCAGGAGTCTCCTCTTTCTTCTCTCCATTCCTGGCATGGATCATGATGAGCATCATCTTGAACCGGTGAACCGGCCGGACTGCATGGGGGATATCCGCCGGCATGATGATCATCTCCCCCTCCCTGAGGTGATGGGCTGTTCCGGCGATGGTGATCTCGGCCTCTCCATCGAGAGAGAAGGCAAGGGCATCAAAGGGTGCGGTATGCTCTGAGAGGCCCTGGCCTTCATCGAAGGCAAAGAGTGTTACCGTCCCCTGCCTGCTCATCATCACCATCCGCGATACAATCGTCTCGGACTGATAGGTGATCATATCACGGGGCCTGATCGGAACTCCGATGATTGCGTCGTCTCTCGCTTCTGACATAGATGAGAAGTGGTGTTGTCCGCATATCAAGCTTCTGATATATCCATTTCTCGCCCTGATGGAATGATTACCTGATGAGAGAAGCTCATTCCAAATATAGAAAAACCAGATCCCTTCAATCTCTTTTTCCGCCATTTGACCTCCTCTGATAGGGAAACAAAATAAAATTTCTAAATCAATATAATTCCAAATAAACCATGATTTTTGAAAATGACTAATATTTGGCTTTTACATCACCTTTAAGAAGGCGAAGATCGTACTACTAGTGAGTTGAACGTATTATGGAACTATCTTCACATAACCCAAAATCCGGAGAATATCACAACTCGATAGGTGAGGATGCACCACAGTGGAGGGACTGGCGCTGGCAGATAGCCCACACCGTCAGGAGCCTCTCGATGCTTGAGAAGGTTCTTGGCATCACCTTCCCCCCCGAAGAGCGGAAGAAGCTCCAGAAGACGATCGATACGTTCCCTCTTGCCGCAACCCCGTACTACCTCTCGCTCATCAAGGCCGAGGACTATGCCAATGACCCCATCTTCCGGCAGGCCGTTCCTGTTCCGGATGAACTCAGAGTGGATGAGTGCGAGTTTGAGGATCCCCTTGCTGAGGATAGTGACAGCCCGGTTCCGGGGATCACCCACCGGTACCCGGATCGTGTCCTCTTCCTCGTCTCAAATGTCTGTGCAATGTACTGCCGCCACTGCACACGAAAGCGGAGAGTAGGAGATCGGGACAGAATCCCGACATGGGAGGAGATGGAGGCGGGCATCACCTATATTCGGGAGCATCCCGAGGTCCGGGATGTCCTCCTCTCAGGTGGTGATCCACTCATGCTCCCCGATGATCTCCTTGATCGAATCCTCACCGAACTGCGGGCGATTCCCCACGTCGAGGTGATCCGGATCGGATCGCGGACCCCTGTCGTCCTTCCATTCAGAATAACCGATGGTCTGGTGAATGTCCTCAAAAAACATCAGCCGATCTGGCTCAATACCCATTTCAATCATCCCCAGGAGATCACGCCGAGTGCGGAGAAGGCACTTGCAAAACTTGCGGATGCCGGGATTCCCCTCGGCAACCAGTCGGTTCTCCTTGCCGGAGTGAACGACTGCCCGAGGATCATGAAGTCGCTCGTCCAGAAGCTTGTCAAAAACAGGGTCAGGCCGTACTATCTCTACCAGTGTGATCTCTCTGAGGGTCTCTCGCACTTCCGGACCCCGGTCGGGAAGGGGATTGAGATCATGGAGAATCTCATCGGCCATACGAGCGGCTTTGCGGTTCCAACCTACGTCATCGATGCACCCGGGGGCGGCGGGAAGATCCCGGTGATGCCGACATATCTGATATCATACTCTACCAACAAGGTGATCCTCAGGAACTTCGAAGGGGTGATCAGCACCTACCGGGAGCCTGATAACTATACCTCGATCTTCTGTGATCGCAACTGCAAGGACTGTTCACTCCAGCTGAAACTCGAGTCCGGGGACGAGCAGCATGTCGTCGGGATCGCAAAGCTCCTCTCGGACTATGACGAGGCGACGGCGCTCGTCCCAGCCGACTCGGAGCGGATGGCACGGAGAGAGGATGACGAGGAGTGATCCGGTCATCAGGGTAGGCCGAAGCCTCATCCAGCATGGAAGATACAACAACCGGATCTACCTGATGAAACTTGATCCCGGGGATACCGATCGCATCATCGGGTGGATACGGGGAACACTTGAGGAAGAGGGATATACCAAGGTCTTCGCAAAGATTCCACAATCTGCTTCACCTGAATTTGAGAGGGAGGGGTTTGGGGTTGAGGCGGAGATCCCCGGCTACTTCAGTGATGGCGATTCCTGCCTCTTCATGGGGAAGTACACCGATCCCTCGCGGAGGGAGTACCATGAGGAGGGGGTGGCTGCAACAGTCCGGACTGCGCTTGAACGGGCAGATTCAGGCCATCATCCATTGAAGGAGGGATATCTGATTCATGAGGCGGACGCCTCCGATGCAGAGGCGCTGGCCGGGCTCTATGGAACGGTCTTTCCGAGCTACCCGTTTCCGATAGATGATCCCGGCTTCATACGAGATTCAATACAGAGCGGGGAGACCCGGTTCTTCATGATGATGCACGGGGAGACTCTCCTCGCCGCCGCCTCCGCAGAACTCGACCCGGACTCCGGAACGGTCGAGATGACCGATTTTGCGACCCTCCCGGAGGCGAGGGGGCTCGGTGCCGCCGGGGTCCTCCTTGGACATATGGAGGTGATTGTACGGGATGACGGCTATCATCTGGCATACACCATCTGCCGTGGGGAGGAGCCTCCGGTGAATATCCTCTTTGCACGCGGAGGGTACCGGTTTGCCGGCACGCTCCCGAACAATACCCGGATTGGGGAGGGATGTGAGAGTATGAATGTCTGGTATCGATCCCTTCTTACGAACCCATCCTCTGATTGACCATCTCCAGACCACCTTCAAGCGACTCCACCATCTCCCCGACACAGGTCTCATTGCCAAGGCCGATCATCTCCATCGCATCGTTGAATATATCGATCAGGGCCCGTCCGAGGTCGGTGAGCCAGCCGACGAACTCCCCGAGCCCTTCCATGCTCCCGGTGGGGGCAGAGGGATATTCTGCCGCTGAAACGACACCGGTGCAGAGGATACAGAGGAGAACGGGTATCAAAAGAATACGATACAACTCCATACAGTATACTCTCAATCCATAACGATAATACAACTGGTCATCGTAGTAGTCATTTATGCATACTGCGGATCTGCGGGCAGGGATCGATATCGGTGCGACCTGGATACGTGGGGGGCTCATCGATCGGCATGGCTCCCTCTCCTCTCTCCTCCGGGTCCCGACCCCGACTGCCGGCAGCTCAAGTCTGGTCGTGACAGAGGCGGTGAGTACGATCCTCGATGAGATCCTCCCAAAAACACCTCCGGGTACAGGAATCGGGATCGCCTCTGCCGGTCCCCTGGATCTCAGGTCCGGGTCGATTGTCTCCTCCCCGAATATGGCATTTGACCGGATCGAGATTGTCTCCCCGGTTGAAGAGCGGTTCGGCCGCCCCGCCACCCTCATCAATGACTGCCGGGCCGCTGCTCTCGCAGAAGAGGCGTTCGGTGCGGGCAGGGGTCGTGGAGATCTCGTCTATATCACCTTCTCATCCGGGATAGGCGGCGGTGTCATCTCCGGTGGCCGCCTCCTCTCGGGTGCGGGTGGCAACGGCGGGGAGGTCGGCCACTTCTATGTGGACGGACGGTATGGCCTCATCTGCGGCTGCGGGGGGAGAGGCCACTTTGAGGCATATGCCTCCGGGACCGGGATTCCCCGGTTCTATGCACGGTTCCTTGAGGAAGAGGGGGAGACGGCCCCTGTTTTGGACTCTGCTGATGCGATCCTCTCCTCCATGGATCCCGTCGCCTGCCGGTTCAGGAACGAGCTTGCCGCTGTCTGCGGCCGGGGGCTCTCCAGCATCATCGCCGCATATAACCCGGAGGTGATCATCTTCGACGGCCCCGTCGTACGGAACCACCCTGATTTCGTCCCTGCGATGGTGAACAGGGTGGATCGGTACCTGCCGGTTCCGGAGTGTCTGGTCAGCCCTCTTGGCGGATATGCACCGCTGATAGGTGCAGGGGTGGTTGCCTGGAGAGAGGGATCGCTGGATTGTGATCCTCTCCCGGTATCATCTCCTTAAGCCGGAGTACGTCCATACACAAACCACAGATGAATGAGACTGAGATAGAATCCATCGCCCAGGCAGGCCTTCCCCTGATGAACCCGACCACCCCGGAGATGCTCCTCCTTGCGGGCTCACTCGCCCGGCTCTCTCCCGGATCGGTCGTCTATGATATCGGCTGCGGGAACGGGACCCTGCTTGCGCTCTGGCATGAGGCATACGGGATTGCGGGGATCGGTATTGAGGAGCGGACGAGCTCGGTAGCCAGAGCCAGGAGCGAGGTATCGGGTGCGGGCGGGCAGATTCGGATCATCGAAGGGGATGGGGCTCTATGGACTCCTGAGAGAGCCGCAGACTGCACCGTCGCCCTCGGTTCTGCCTTCATCTTCGGTGGTGCCGAGGGTGCGATCCCCCGGCTTGCAGAGATGACCGCACCCGGCGGGGTGATCGTCATCGGTGATCGATACTGGCGCTCAGATCGTGTATCCCCGGAATTTGCCGTCCAATGGCCGGAGATCCCGACCGAATACGGCCTCGTCTCAGGAGCCCGGGAATGTGGCCTCACACTGGCCGGCCTCGTCCGGGCAACCGAGGCCGATCATGATGCCTACGAGAGCGCCATCTGGCAGAACTGCCTCGACTGGATGGATGCCCATCCGGACCACCCTGATCGTCCCCTTGTTGAGGAGTACCTCACCCGGATCCAGGATGAGTATCTCGTCTATGGCAGGGAGGCCTTCGGCTGGGCCTGCTGGATCTTCCGGAAGCAGGACTGAGGGCTATCGGGAGGGTGATTCATCTGGCGTTTGAATGCAACCAATGCGGCGACTGTTGCAGCCACCTCGGCCTCGTCCATCGGATTATCAAGGATCTTGGTGATCACCGGTATGTCGTGAGAAACGAGTATACCGGTGAGCGGACGACCGTTACCGTCGCCCCGGGGATGCTCCCCCTCTTCAATGACCACCGGACCTTTGCAGACCGCCCTGAAGCCTGCCCCTTCTTCCGCTTTGATGGGGAGGAAGGGAAGGGGTACTGTTCTGTCCATGCAACACGGCCTGAGATCTGCCGTGATTATGGCTGCTGGCGGATCCTCATCCTCGATCGGGATGGGAGGCGGGTTGGGAGAATCATGGCGTCACGGCACCTCGCCTCTGAGGATCCCGATCTCCTCCGGCTCTTCCGGGAAGAGATGGCTCAGCATGCAGAACTGAGTGATCCTGCATGGGAGAGGGTGGTTCTCAGGATGCTTCATACGGCAGGCTACCGTGTATACAGATAATCGTACCTTATACCAGAAGACGACACATATTTTTGAGTGCAGAAGATATCTGCCTCTGAAACAACCGGATCAACGTTCCGCAGACGAATTGCAGAGCGCCTCTTCTTCCTTGGCCCTGTTCTTATCCTTGCAATCGAGGTCTCGGGAGAGTCCGGGATCGTCGAGATCTTCGGGGCAGGGAGGGCGACGGGATACTCGCTCCTCTGGATATGTGCCGTCGCGCTCATCTATAAATATGCCTTTGCATATGGTATCGCCCGGTATACCCTCGCCACAGGAAAGACGATCTTCTCCGGCCTCCGGTCTATTCCGGGTCCCCGGAACTGGGAGGTCACCTTCATCACGATCATCTATATCCTCGAGATGATTGCGTACGGGGGATTCCTCATCATCGGGGCACATTTTCTCTATTATCTCATTCCATTCGATATCCCGATCCTGATAATTGCGATCCTGACGCTTGCTGCCATCATCGTCATTCTCTGGAAAGGATCGTATGAGCGGTTTGAACACCTGATCCTTGGGATGGTCCTCCTCCTCTTCGTCGGCTTCATCTTCAGCCTGACGGCACTCCATATCCCCTTTACTGAGGTTGCAGAGGGCTTTATCCCGTATATCCATGAGAACAATCTCCTCTGGAAGATGGCGCTTCTTGGTGCCGTCGGCGCAGGCCTGAATATCCTCCTCTATTCCGTCTGGCTCCACGAAAAGACCGGAGGGAAGCCCTGTACCGATGATCTCCCGGAGAAGATGCGGATCATCCGGGGGGATCTCCTCATCGGCTTTGGATTCATCGCATTCATGAGCTTTGTCTTCCTCTCGATTGGTGCTTCATACCAGGGGGCGCCTCACCTTGAGATGGCAAACTCTGCCGTTGCCGTCTCCGGCCATATCCTCATGACGATCCCCTATGCCGCCCCCCTCATCATCTTCTCATCATTCATCCTCCTTGCAGGCACGGTCATATCGGGAATTGACGGCAGGGCGCGTGCGGTCTGCGGAATCCTGCGGGAGGCGGGGGGTGTACAGGTAGCCCCAAAGAGGCTTTACCGTCTCATTCTCCTGGGCTTCTCTGCCATGATCTTTACTGCATTCTTCATCTCAAAACCCGAATATCTCATCAAAAACGTCTCGATCTTCTCCTCGATCCTCTTTGCGGTCATCGGGTTTGGCCTCATCTATATCGATAACAGGCTTCCAAAAAAGCACCAGGGTTCCCGGATCTGGCTTGCGGTGATGGCGGCAGGGTCCGGTCTCTATCTTCTCATAGCCCTCCTCCAGGAGAAGAGCCTGCTTGATTTTGGACTCCCACTCGTCGAGAGGCTTGCCATCGTCTTACTTGTCCTGTACTTCTTTGTTCGGTCTGATCTCGCAGAGGCGTACCGGAGGGGTGTTGCGACGAGAACCGATCTCCTCTGGCTGGTCCTTATATTTGGTATACTCTCGGTTTATGGGACATTACGGGGCTTCCAGATAGATGATGTCATCCTGAACTTCCGGGATCTTGGCCCGGTCCTTGCCGGCCTGATCGGCGGCCCCCTTGCCGGAGCGGCAGCCGGCCTGATCGGTGGAGGCTACCGGTATTCGCTTGGAGGCTGGACTGCGCTTCCCTGTGCGATCGCAACGGTCGCAGCAGGGATCATCGGGGGTGTTGCCAGAAGGTACTGGGAGACGCTCACCCCGCTCCGGCTTGCCATCCTCGGTGTCGGTGTGGAAGCCCTCCATATCCTTGTCATCTTCCCTCTCTTCACCCTGGGGTATCCGCAGTCTCAGGTTATTGATGTGATCCGGCATACCTTCCCGGCAATGTCGCTTGTCATGGTGGCGGGGCTGATCATGTATCTCATGGTCGAGGATCAGTTCAGGAGGCTCTCTGATATGAGAGATCTCGTCACCTGGGTTCGCCAGGATGTTGATCCCGACTATGATCCAAAAAAGGAAGAGTGATCAGAGATACTCTGCCTGGGCTGCAAGCACCCCGGCACTATCACCTGCTGCTGCATAGTCGGCAAGGGGTTCGGCATTCACCTCAAGGAACCTGATCCCAAACGGAACTTTTGCGAGGATCTCTTCTGCCTGCTCCCTCTCTCCCAGAATAATAAGTGCGGCTGCCAGCGCCTCGACCGAGGAGAGGACAAACGGCTTCCCGAAATTGACCGGGTTCGCCGCAACAAGGAACGGGAGTGCTCTCCTGCCCCGGAACCTCCCCATCTCCTCCCGCTCAAGCACCTCCCAGGAACAGTCGAGGGCCGTTATCGACCGGACCCATCCCCGGTCGGCGGGCGAGATGACAACTCCGGCGGTCGGGTCGAGGAGGAGGGTTCCTTTGGGTACCTGCCTCATCGAGGGGACGATCCGGATCATCCCGAAACGCTCCAGCCGCTTCACTGTACACTTTCGTGGGGCACAGGTGTTGTCACGATATGCGATCAGGGGAATCATGCTGGATAAGTACTCTGCTCTCATCTGTCATCAAAAGCCGCGATCAATCCATCTGGGATCAGGACAGATATGATCTATGTACATCATGGTTGCTCCCTGTATTCTGGATCCCACCCTCCGGGCAGAGGGGATCACACGGGAAGAGGATCTCAGGGCCTATGAACGGTGCCTCAGGCGGTGCTCGGCATTCGGGCTGGAGGTCGTCCCTCTCCCCTGCCCGGAGACGCTGTACCTTGGCAGGGACCGCCCCCCCGGGACATACACCGAACGGCTTGAGACACGTGAATTCTCTACCCTCCTCGACCGGCTCGAATCCGAGGTCCGGCAGATGATCCTTGAGAAGGGCGAGCCGCTCTGCTTCGTCGGGGTGGATTCATCACCCACATGCGGGGTGAACACCACCTGGTACAGCCCGGAGGGGAGGATAGAGCATCGCGGAGCGTTCCTCTCCAGGTTCCCTGATATCCCGGCAACAGATGTCTATGACTTTGCCCGGTACAGGGTGTACCTCGCCGCCCCGCTCTTCTCGGAAGCGGAACGGAGATACAATGAGTTCATCCGCGATATCCTTGCCACCCACTGCTTTGAGGTCTATCTCCCCCAGGAGGCGGGTGACGACTCGGCATCCCGGCATCACCAGACGATGCAGGAGATCTTTGCATCACATGCCGAGGCGCTTGGGAATACCGACTGGGTGGTTGCTATCGTCGATGGTGCGGATGCGGACTCAGGGACCGCATGGGAGATGGGGTATGCCCATGCCCTTGGCATCCCGGTTGTTGCGCTCCGGACCGACTTTCGGAGTGCAGGCCACAATGAGCATGTCAACCTGATGCTCGAACAGTCATCGACTGTGGTGACGAGAAGAGAGGACCTTCCGGCGGCACTCCTCTCCCCCCTCCATCACTGAGGCTTCAGGAGCGTTCCCTATTCCCGGGGAGCTCTCCAAGAGACCGGAAGAGATCCCATACCTCGGAGAAGACCGGGACGCTCCCCCGCCTCAGGACGGGGACAGCAGGCCGGGCCGAGTCTCCTCCCGGAAAGGCGGCGAGAATCATATTCTCCGTATGATCTGAGAGCCGGACGATCTCAAGGGCGACCTGCCTGGGATCGGCAATCGCCGTCGGGGCGGAGATGATGATTGCGATATCCCAGAACTCCTGATGGTCGAGGAGGATATCGAGGACCGCAGCGAATCTTCCCGCCGTCGCGTCCCCGATCATATCAACCGGATTTCTCCCGCTCCATCCGGGAGGGAGGACCTCGTCCATATGGCGACGTACATCTGCGGGGAGGTCAACGAGATCGATTCCGGCGGCCTCCGCATAATCGGATGAGAGGACGGCAAACCCTCCGGCGCTCGTTATAACCACCCCCCTCCTCCCCTTCGGGTATCCCTGGTCGGCGATGATCCCCCCGATCTGAAATGCCGAGCGGATCGACTCTGCGGGAACGACACCTGCCTGCCGGAATGCTGCCCTGTAGGTCTGGTAGTCTCCTGCAAGGGATCCGGTATGCGATGCTGCGGCAGCCCGGCCGATGCGGGAACTCCCTGCCTTGATGGCGATCACCGGCTTCATTCCGGCAACCTGTCGTACCGTCTCCAGGAACCTCTGTCCGTCACGGATCTCCTCGATATAGAGGACGATGGCCCCGGTTGCCTCATCCCGTGAGAGGAGATCGATATATTCGACGAATCCGATATCAGACTGGTTGCCGACACTGATCACCGCAGAGAATCCGATATCCTCTGCAGCTGCCCAGTCGACGACGGTGGTGATCAATGCCCCGCTCTGTGAGATGAATCCAAAAGGTCCCGGCCCGGGAGAGCTGTTCCCAAACGTCGTGTTGATCCCGGCAGGCGGCACCATGATGCCGAGGCTGTTTGGCCCGATGATTCGGAGATTATATGATCGGGCAATGGCAAGCATCTCCTCTTCAAGCCGTTCCCCTTCAGCCCCTGCCTCTTTAAAACCATAGGAGATGACGACGGCAACCTTCACCCCTTTCTCACCGCATTCTCTGATGATGCCGGGAACAATTCCGGCGGGGACTGCAATCACCGCCATATCGACAGGGCCGGGAACGGCGGTGATCGTCGGGTATGCCCTTCTCCCGAGGATTCGATCATGTTTTGGGTTGACCGGGTAGAGTTCCCCTGGAAACGGGAGGAGGTTCCGGGTGATGGTATAGCCGATCTTCGCCTGGTTTGGAGAGGCTCCGATGACGGCGATTGAACCTGCCTTCAGGATACAGTCTGAAAGAGGCCGGATCTCCTGACGCCCCTCGGTTACACGATCTCCTTTGATAAACCTGATATCAACGGCAACAGCCCCCTTCTCATGGAGGATGAGAGGATTGATATCAAATTCTGAATAGCCGGGGTGGTCCAGGAAGAGGCGGGCGGCTGCTTCGATGACGGAGATGAGCCCCTCCTCGTCCCGGGGAGGCTCATCCCGAAATCCTCTGATGAGGTGATACCCCCGTATCTCCCGGATCATCGATCGGATCTCCTCCAGATCGACGGGGAGAACCCGGATCGCGGTATCCCGGAGGAGTTCAACGAGTTTGCCACCCATACCGACGGTTATCGTCTTTCCAAAGGTGGGATCCGTTGATCCCCCGATGAGGATCTCAAGGCCCGGAGGTACCTCCTCCTCGATCCGAACCCCGGTGATCCGGGCATCGGGGCGCAGCCTCTCCACCCGGGAAAGGAGATCCCGGTATCCTTTGCGGAGCTGGTCCTCATCCTCTACCCCAAGGATCACACCCGCAACATCACTCTTATGCACGATATCGGGGGATTCGATCTTCAGAACGACCGGATAGCCGATTCTCCCTGCGATCACCGCCGCGTCATCCTCATCCCCGGCAAGCTCCTCTTCCGGTACCCGTATTCCATACTCTGCAAGGATGGAGTATGCCTCACGCCCGGATACTATCTTCTCAGCCATACCTGAACGGAGATAGGGCGGGAGTACTTTATAGGTTATCCTGAGAATGGCAGATGGATCCGGCCGGCGTCCTCAGATTCCCTGATGGTACCGTATCGGAAAAAAAGGTTCTGGAGGTTTTTATCTCCGCCGTGCAACGACGAAGATGATGCCAAGGAGAGCGATTGCCCCGATGGCGGTGATCGGAAGCGATGCAGCCGGCTCAGGTGCAGGTGCTGCTTTTGGGGTGAGTGTCGCAACGACCTGTGCGGTCTCGCCGGCGCTCACTGCAACAGTGCTCGACCAGTCGTTATAGCCCTGCATCTTCATTGTCACCGAGTGAGTCCCTGGATCAATGTCAGGGACGATGACCGGTGCATATCCGCGGAAGAGGTTGTCAAGATAGACCTCGGCACCTGTTGGTGCGGAGTTGAAGCTCACTCTGCCGGTGGATGCCGGGGCTGAGACCGGTGTCAGGGTTGCGGTGACATACTTCAGGGTGCCTCCGGTCACGCTGACGCTTGTTGAGTAGTCTTTGTATCCCGGCTTTCTCAGGGAGACCGAGTGTGTACCGACCGGGATATCGATGATATCAAAGTAGTCGTTTTGAAAGGTTGTTCCCTGGTAATTTCCGTCAAGGTAGATGGCTGCCCCAGAGGGGAACGACTGAACACCAATTGATCCGGTTGTCGGGGTTGCCCTTGAGAGCTGGGCATTCACTTTTGTAGTCTGTCCTGCATAAATCTGGATATTTGACCTGTAGACACTGTATCCTGCAAGGCGAAGCTCAACGGTGTGGGATCCGACATTAAGGTTCCCAACCTTCATCGGCGCGTATCCCCGGTAGTTCCCGTCAACATAAACATCAGCTCCTGATGGACTGGAGGTGACTGCGAGGGTTCCTGTGGATGGGGGATTTGGACTCAGTGCAGCATATACCTCAGTTGTCTGTCCTGAATATGCCGAGTATGTTCCGGAGGTCGCCTGATATCCGGCAAGCTCAAACTGAACACGGTGGCTTGTTCCGGGGCTCACCGATGTTGTGAGTGGTGTTCTTCCTACATAATGCCCATCAATCCGGACGTTCGCTCCGGACGGTGAGGATGATATAGCGAAGTACCCGTCAGGTGAGGGTGTCGGCGTCGGTGCTACCGGCTGGAGGACGGCATGAACATAGGCTGTCTCCCCTGAACCGACCATTGGGGCCGAAGTGGAGTACGTCTTGTATCCGGACATCGAGACGACGATCTGTCCACCCGGAGTCCCTGTTGTGTATATCCTGATATCGACAGGGGTTGTTCCTTCATACTGGCCACCGTAATTTACGCTGGCCCCGCTCGGACTGGAAGTGACCGAGATGATCCCGACATCGCCGCCGAGTTGTGCGGCGGCCGGGCTTACTGTTGCAATGAGCAGTACCGCCATTGCAATCATGAGAAGAGAGAATTCTTTCTGCATCGAATATCCCATTATAACAGAAGGGAAAAATGAAATATATAGCTATCGCATCTTTCTGCTCAGGATCAATTTATATCATTGTGGAGTGTACAATTTCTCACCAACCTTCAGATCAGTACCTTTCCCGGTAGAGGGTGTGTATGGTGATTATATATGGATGGATATATCGAGATTGTTGACTTTGAACTTGGCGGAGAACATTATGCACTTGATATCCATCTCGTTCGTGAGATCGTCGAGATGAAGCCGATCACGGAGATCCCACGGACACCGCCGTATATCAAAGGGATCATGAACCTCAGGGGTGAGATAACGACGATCCTCTCCTTAAATGAGCTTCTCTCGGTTCCTGAAAAGACAGACGGGGATCGGAAGATCATCGTCCTCGTCCCCGAGACGTCGCAGGGAACCAATGTCGGGATGATCGTCGATGATGTTCATTCGGTGATGCATGTTCCGGAGTCTGACATCGATCTCTCAAAGGAAGGGTACGGCGATGAGGTGACTGATTATCTCCGGGGCATCATCAGGATCAGGCGGGATGGCGTGGGCGAGGAGGATGAGCAGACCAGCCTCATCCTCTGGCTTGATATGAAGCGCCTCCTTGAGAACTTCTTTGCCGATGCTGCCCGCGCCTAACGTCTCAGCCTGTATCCGATGAGGAGGCCGGCCCCCGCGACTGCAACCCACCATCCTGCCGCCTCGGTTGCCGGTGGGGCGGTCGTCTCCGGTGGCTCCGGGGTCATAATTGGTGTAAGATTGGTTACAATGGATGTCGTCCTGTCGTCATAGACCGAAATATCCATGATGAAGGGTTCGTATCCGTCATGGGTGACCACCAGATGATACCCTCCCGGAGGCAGTGATATCCCGAGTGGTGTCTCTCCCCGATAGTCGGAGTCGATCTCCACCCGTGCACCGTATGGAGCGATTGTCACCTGGAGAGAGCCCCGCTCTTCACGGAGAGTGATGCTCCCCTGGCTGAGTCTCACCGGGAGTATCGTATAGGTTGCACCCTGAAGATTTCTCCGATCCCGTGGCTCGGTGACGGCGAAGACAGAATAGGAACCTGCATCAATCCCCAGTCCTGCGGTGCTCCAGGAGTACTCCCATCTTCCTTCAGAGGAGACGCGGACTGTCGTAAACTGCCCTGCTGCGGCAGATAGTGATGGATCATGGAGTGGAACCCCGCCCGGATCGAGGTTTGGGCCGGTCATGAAGAGATAGATCGTATCTGCCCCTGCTGCTGATCCGGCGAGGGTAACCGTCTCACCTATCACCGCTTCCATGGCCCCTGCGTTTGGGAGCAGGAGAACGGCGATGAGGAGTACTGCGATTCCTGTTCTGTGCATATGATGAGATATAGCCTCTTCCGGATAATGCTTTTTCTCTCCTCTCCGGCGGGACGAGGCACTCCCTCCCCTCCCCGATGAGATCCTTTCTCCCGGCAGAGATGAGCCCTTCACGGACGAGGGGATAATTTGGGGGATCCATATATCTGAGAAATGCACGCTGTATCTGCCGTTCACGCCCTTTTGGGATATGAACCCTCTCCCCGGTCATCGGATCGATTCCCGTGAAGTACATCGCGGTCGAACGGGTCATCGGGGTCGGTGTAAAGTCCTGAACCTGCTTTGGGGCAAGCCCGGTCCGCCTGATATATTCGGCAAGTTCGATCATATCCAAAATGGTGCACCCCGGGTGTGATGAGATCCAGTATGGGATCAGGTACTGTCTTCCCTTTCCTTTGGGTTGTGATTCGTCAAATCTCGTACGAAACTCTTCAAATGCGCCTTTATGAGGCTTGTTCATCAGCCCCGTCACATGAGGGGTGATATGTTCGGGGGCGACCTTCAACTGGCCGGAGACATGGTGTTCTGCAAGCTCACTGATGTATCCTGATCGGTCAGCAACGGCGAGATCGAACCTGACCCCTGATCCGCAGAAGAGATGCTTCACCCGGGGTATCTCCCGGAGCCGCTTCAGGAGCCGGACGAGGGGGGTATGATCGACGGAGAGTGACGGGCAGTCCGGTCCGCAGTCCCGATCAGGACAGGTTCCCCTCTCTGCCCATTTCGGGCAGGAGAGGCCGTACATATTCGCGGAAGGTCCCCCGACATCCTGAATCGTTCCTTTGAAGGATCGCATCCGGGTGATCCGTTCAACCTCGGCCGCTACCGACTCTTCGCTTCTGGAGGCGACGATCCTCCCCTGATGATGGGCGAGTGCACAGAATGAGCAGTTTCCAAAGCATCCCCGGTGGCTGATAACCGAGAACCGGACCGTTTCAAGTGCCGGTATCGGTTCTGTATAGGAGGGATGGGCGGACCGGGTGAAAGGGTGGTCATAGATGGCATCAAGCATAGCTGTCGTCGGGGGGGGGCGGGGCGGGTTCTGGATGACGATGGTCTTTGGGTGTGGCTGGGCGATGATCCTGCCACGGATGGGATCCTGCTCCCCGGCATATGCGGCATATGCCCGTGCATACGCAGCTGGATTATCCCGGACCTCCGGATACCCGGGGAGGAGCACCATTCCGGTGGTATCGGTTGATCTGAACTCTGCAACCGGCATCGTCCAGCATGTTCCCCTGAGATCCCGGATGGATCGGATCGCCTCACCCGCCGCCATCCGATCCGCGATGGCGATCAGGGTCTCCTCCCCCATCCCATAGACCAGGAGGTCGGCAGGTGCGTCTGCCAGGATCGACTGGCGGACGTTGTCGGACCAGTAGTCGTAGTGTCCGAATCGCCGGAGGCTCGCCTCAATCCCGCCGATGACGATGCCGGTGCCGGGGGCGATGGATCGGAGCAGGTTGGCATAGACGATCGTCGCCCGGTCAGGCCGGCGGGGAATGCCCCCCGGAGAATAGGCATCCTCTTTTCTTCGTTTTTTGTTCGGGCTGAATGCATTGACCATCGAATCGACATTTCCGGCAGATATGGCGAAGAAGAGACGGGGGATGCCGAGCCGGATAAGGTCATGATCTGATCGCCAGTCCGGCTGGGCGATGATCCCGACGGTATATCCGGCAGCCCAGAGGTTCCTGCCAAGGATCGCGGCGGCAAAGGAGGGATGATCGACGTAGGCATCCCCGGAGACGATGATGATGTCAAATCTCTCGATCCCAAGCTGCTCCTTCTCTCTGGCTGTCATCGGGAGGAACAATGGCTCCGGTATCGGGTTCATGGCTGATCACGCATCTCTGCCGACCTGAGGGTGAGGATAAATGCCGATCCCTTCTCCGGATGCCCCGGAACCCTGTCATCTACCCGGATACTTCCCCCATACCGTGAAGCAAGGGTCCTGCAGAGGAAGAGCCCTATTCCAAGTCCGCGGGATCGCGTGGATAGCCTGGTGTATCTCTCAAAGAGACGTTCTTTATCCTGGTCCGGGATGCCGGGGCCATCGTCTGCCACGGTGATGATAACCCTGTCACCCATCACCTCGGTTCTGATCTCGATTGTGACATCTGGTCCTCCGTGCTTCTTCGCATTTAAGAAGAGGTTGGTAAATATCCCTGAGATGAGGTGATCTGCGATGACGGATACTCCGGAATCCTTTAACCTGAAATTTGTTCGCGGTGGAACGGCTCCTTTGATGATTGGATCAAGGGCGACTGGTCTGAGGCTCTGCTCACCGCTTTCCCGGATTCGCCGGATCATCATAACGTTCTGATGGATCTCTGCCGCTGATTTCAGTGCTGAACGGATGATTCCTGCATGCTGCTTCCGCTCCTCTCCCTCGGCATCCATCATTAGGTCGAGTCCCGCCCCGATTGCCATATGAGCGTTATTGACATCATGGATGAGGATGTCGAGGAAGAGGTTTGCCATATCATGGGCATCCTTCACCTCCTCCTTGATCTTCTGTGTCCGGATAGCGCCTCCTATCTCCCTTCCGATACTGATGAGGTGCGACTGTTCATCAGGATCAATGCCCTCCTCTCCAATTTTGTAGATGTTGATCGATCCATAGACCGTTTTATCTGCGATGAGGGGGATGATGCAGATTCCCGTGGGTGCGATTCTCATGGCATATTCTGCAAATCCGGTGACCCCGGGGCAGTGGAGGTCCAGAATGTCACAGAAGATCGACTCTCCTCTCTGGTAGACGGCAGCATATGGGTCTTTATCAAGAGGGATCAGGTGATATCCGGAAAGCCCGTCAAGGCAGCTTTCCGGCGCCTGTATGGCCATAAGAACTGCATCACCCGCATCATGGTCTGTGAGATAGATAGCAATAATCGAGTTTCCGAATATGCTGCCAAGTTCATCGGCAATGATCTTCAGGGCATCCTCGATATTCTCCACACGGTGCATTGCACTGATAACCGTATTTGTCGTCCTGAGGAGGCGGTTCTGGGATTCAATCCTCCGGCCCGCATCAAGGAGCGGGGTCACATCCCTGACGGTGGCCATGACCATGCTAATCCCATCAACCCGGATCGGTGTGAGGGTAACGCTCGTCTCCCGCTCGATTCCGCCGGCAGCACGGTGAACCCAGAAACCTTTCATCGGTCCCCTCCCGGCCTCCTCAAGGAGATGATACATCTTCTCTTCTGTTCGTATCCCGTCAGGCTGATACTCCGGAGAAAGCTCGGCAGGTGTTCTCCCAACGAGTTGATCTGGCGACACACCGAAGAACTCACCGGCTGTCGTATTGGCCTGGATGATCCGTTCCCGGTCGAGGAGGAGTATAATCTCAGGTGCTGAGAGAAAAATCTCACGATAGAGTGCTGTGGCATCAATCGCCGCCTCTCCGGCCATGCTGGTAGTGGTCACGGCTGCCTGATGGTATGGCTCGTTTCCAGGGAAGTCTTCGCTGATGATCTCTTTTTGGATTAAGACGGAGAAAAAGCTTCTCTTCCCTCTTCCTCCCCTGCCGAGACGACAGCGGTGATGGTCCCGGAATCATCCCTGATGACTGTATTGTGCCACCATATCTCGCGAATTTCCCCTTTTCGGTCGATGATGGGGCTCCTCTCACGTGATCGTGGCTCAACACCGGATTCGACGAGCCGGTCGAACCTCTCCCGGAGCTGATCACGGATATCCTCCGGAACGACGGTTGCGAACCAGTCTGCACCGATGAGCTCCTCCGCTGAGTACCCAAGGATTGCCGATCCCTTTTTGTTGATCATCCGCACGGTTCCATCCGGGCTGATGACGGCGATCAGGACACCGGCAAGCTGGAGGTAGCTGTTTGCACAATCTCTCTCCTCCTTCAGCCTCTCTTCTGCAATGAGGCGTGAAAAACCGGTCTTTGTCAGCGCCTGAAGGGAGAGGATTCTGGAATGCACTTCGGGCCGTATCACCCGCTCCCGATCTGATCCAAGAATGACAGAGAGGGAGATCTCCTCCTCGCGTATGATCGGGATGATCAGACGTGATCCAGTGCCGGATCCGACGATCTCCGGGGCCGGATCCGAAAGATACCGCACCTCCCCATGCAGATACTCTTCTACATCAGGGGGGAGCGGGAGGAGTTCCTCTCCGGCGGTCCCGAGTGATCGTACCTCCCCGCTTCCGTTCAGCCTGAAGACTCCGCCACCATCCATCCCGGAGACGCCGAGGAACGCCTTGAGGCAGGGGATGGCCGCTTCTCTGAGGGAGGTTGCTCTCTCAAAACAGAGGGCAAGGTTCCTCTCAATCAGTATACGTTCGGCCTCCTGCCGCTCTTCGGTGATATCCCTGCTGATGCCGAGGATGTAGCGCATCTCCCCGCCTGAAGAGAAGATGGGTATCTTCTTTGTGCTGAGTGTTCTGGATCCGTTCCCTTCGTCTCTGATCTCCACAACCAGTTCAAGGGTCTCTCCGGATTCCATGACGGTCGCTGTCGTCTCCTGCCATGATCCTCCGAGGAGATCCGGGAAGACCCTCTCAGCCTTCTGGCCGGTGAGAAATTCCCGTGGTATGCCGATGAACTCCTCAGCAGCACGGTTAAAGAAGACGAGGGTGTGATTCTCCACCTCCTCGACGATGACGATATCCGGGATATTCTCAACGATGGAGGTGAGAAAGGTCTTCCATTGCTTCACATGCTTGATGGCCCTGTTTCGCTCGGTGACGTTTCTGAAGGCACCCCTGTATCCGAGGAAGACGGGCTTTCCATCTGCATCAGAGATTGTTATCGGTGCTCCCGAGAGCTCAATGATGATCGCGGCACCATCCGGCCGCCTGAAACCGCATTCGATAAGGGGCCAGGGTTTCCCTGCATTGATGGATGGCTGGAGTCGTCTTCGGAACTCCCGTGCCTCGATGGGATCCATGAAATCGGTGAACTTCCTCCCGATCATCTCTTCAGGATCCAGGCCGCAGACCGCCTCAGATCGCGGGCTGATATACGTGATGGTCCCGGTCTCATCCGTTGACCAGATCACATCGCTGATATCAGAGACGAGCGTCCGGAAGAGCTCCTCGCTCTGCCGGAGCGCCTCTTCTGCCCTCTTCTGTTCGGTGATATCCTCAAGGATGACGGTGATGCCGGGTGTGCCGTCATCAAAGACGGTAGGAAATACCCTCTGCCGGAAGAGGTGTTCATTCCCCCCTTTCATCAGCCGGATCACCTCGTCTGATCCCGATCTCCCGTTATTCTCCCGGATATAGTCCTTCAGTGCTGGGTGGGAGAAGATGATGAGGGGTGTCTCATCGAGGCACTTTCCGATGATCTGCTCACGCACTGCACCGCAGAATCCAAGGATCTGATCATTTGCTAGGATGAGGGAGGCATGCTGATCGAGGACCATGACGAGATCCGAGGATATGTTGAGCATCGCCCCAATCGGGACCCTCTGGGAGAGGAAGAAGACCTTTGCCTTCCCGAATGTCCGCATCTCCACCTGACCCCCGATGAGGAGCATATCAAGGTACCGGGCCGCGGTGTTGCGGTTGATCGAGATGGCATCAGCGATCTCGCCAACAGACATCCCGCGCGGATTGCCTCTCAGCAGTTCGGTGATACGGGTGACCTCAGCAGGGTACGATGGCATTACTCAGGATATCGTTGGATTTCGATAAAACCATTTCGACATTGCACGGCGTCACAATGAGCATCAATGCATGGCATTGAGGGATACTTTTATATGGCCATATGGTGAAGATCGTAATGGACAATCCGGATCAATCCGATTCGGATATCGCCCATCCAGTAGATGAAGGCGTGCGTCCTGCCCCCGGTCTTGATCTTCACATGAATTCAAGGCACACAATTCACCCATAGACCCGGCTACACACCTCTCAAGCGATCACACAATTGTTCCATGATCACTTCGGGTCGCTACGTTTGATCATACCGGGGGCACGCCACCTTCCCAGTCAATACTTCCTGTGCCGTGCGGGCATGTATCAATCACCTCTCTCTTCCTTTTTACGTGCTATCTCAGATCGACCGGATAATCTCTTCACGCTTCTTCGGAAGGGGGATCAAAAAAAATGATTTCTTTTCAGATACGTCTGTACTTCGTCGTCCTCTGGACGAGTCGTCTCCCGATATCTGTCGAGATACGGTCCATCACCCGTGGATCAAGGTATCCTGCCTCGCTCCCGCCCGCCTCGACGGAGACGTCATCGGAGAACATCGTTCCTCCAAAGTCATCACCTCCGGCGAGGAGTGCGATCTGGGTGAGCTTGATCCCAAACTTCCCCCACGGGACCTGGATGTGATCGACGTTATCGAGGAAGAGGCGGGATACGGCGATCATCAGGAGGTCTTCCCGGCCGGTTGCTCCTGCCGGTGCAAGCCCCTTCTCATAGAGTGCTGTGTTCTGGTGGAGGTAGGAGAGGGGAACAAGCTCGGTGAATCCCGCGGTCTCATCCTGGATGGATCGGAGGATATCAAGATGGATGATCCGGTCCCGTGGGGTCTCTGAGGATCCATACATGATCGTTGATGTGCTCATGATCCCCATCCCATGCGCCTCTTTGATGATCCTGACCCAGGTGGCTGTATCCACCTTCGCCGGGCAGATCACCTTCCGGACATCATCGACGAGGATCTCGGCGGCGGTTCCCTGGAGGGTTCCAAGCCCGGCATCCCTCAGCCGCTCAAGAACATCTTTGGTCGACACCCCGCTCTTCCGTGCGATGTAATCAACCTCATCAGGGCTTGCGGTATGGATGTCGATGCCGGGGGCAGTCTCATGAACGGTCCGGATGATATCTTCATAGCTATCGATGGTATAATCGGGGTGAACGCCGGAGAGGAGACAGATCTCCGTGATATCCCTGGAAAGAGCGAGTTGTACCTTCTGGCGGATCCTCTCGGGGTCATCGAAGAAGGCATCAGGATCTCCTTTTCTCTTCCCGAATGCACAGAAACCGCAGAGATTTTTACAGATATTTGTGATGTGGATGTTCTGGTTTCTGACATAGGTGACCTGATCGCCAACCTTCCTCTGGCGGAGCTCATCAGCCGCAGCAGAGACCTCAAGTATCTCCCTTCCCGTCACGTTGAGCAGATGGAGCCCTTCCTCAGGGGTGAGCCGGTGGCCTCCCAGGCAGTCGTCGAGTAATTGCGTAGTCTGTATCATCGATTATCTCTCCTCACTTCTTCGTCTCCTTGATGCGATCAGTTCCTGGATAATAATAATGGCGACAACGAAGGCTGCAAACTCCCAGATATGGAGTGGAAGATACCCGATGAGAGGAATTCTGAAGACCGCCTTTCCAATGATCCATTCATCCCTGATCGGTTCTATTCTCCCGATTCCCGGATGCACCGTCACCTGATCGATGACCGGATTATTATCGCCCCGAGTAATGATCCCTCCGCCGGTATTCTCAAGTCCAAGTTCTGAGGCGGCTGTTTCATCATCGATCCATATCATCGCCCGATGGATGATCGGGTGGACCTGGTCATTGCCGTTTGGCCGGAATATGATGACATCCCCGGGACGCCCAAACGAGGTATGCCCGATCTCTGCCCCCTCCTCCGCCGTCACAAGGGATCCGAACCGATCCGGTGCGGCAACGAAGACGAGATCCCCTACCTGCATCTCCGGGAGCATGCTCCCTGACTCGATGGTTACAACGGCAGGCCATGTTCCAAAGACGAGGAAGAGAAGGAGGGCGATTCCACCAACGACGAGGCCAACCCAGACGAGATCACGGGCAAGCGACACAGCCGGATGGTCACTACTCCTGAACCTCTCTATCAGGGAAGTGTCAGGTTCATCTTTCGGATCTGCCTTCGTCGATCTCGTCATTGAAGAAATATATGGTATGAATCTCTCTTGATGGTTTCCTCTTCCGGGGTGTATGGTTATTAATGGGGGACTATTTTATCACCTATCTAAACAGAAATCTAATGATACGATTATGTCCTGTACGATCATCGTAGGTGGTTTCTTTGGTGATGAGGGTAAAGGCAAGATCGTTGCCCATATCGCTTATCAGGACCATCCAACAGTTATTTCTCGTGGCGGCGTTGGTCCAAACGCCGGCCATACAGTTAAAGTAGGGGAGAAGGAATATGGCGTCCGGATGGTCCCGTCCGGTTTCGTCTATCCTGATGCGAAACTCTGTATTGGCCCGGGTGTCCTCGTTGACCCCAGAGTCCTGCAGAAAGAGGTGGATGATGTCGGTGTCGCCGGGCGCGTCTTCATTGATGGGAGATGCGGCGTCATCGATGAGGAGCATATTGCCCGTGATAAATCGAGTGAGCATCTGGCAAAGACGATCGGGAGTACCGGATCCGGATGCGGCCCCGCAAACTCGGACCGGGTACTCCGTCTCTCAAAGCAGGCGAAGGATATCCCGGAACTTGCTCCGTATATCGCCGACGTTGCAGAGATGGTGAATACAGCGATTGACAATGGCGAGACCGTTCTCATCGAAGGTACCCAGGGTTTTGGAATATCGCTCTATTATGGAACATACCCCTATGTGACGAGCAAGGATACCTCGGCATCCCAGATTGCGGCGGATACGGGTGTCGGTCCGACACGGGTCGATGATGTCATCGTCGTCTTCAAGGCATTCCCGACACGGGTGGGAGAGGGCCCCTTCTCAACTGAGATGAGCCTTGAGGCATCCCACTCCATGGGTATCCAGGAGTTTGGGACCGTCACACACCGGGAGAGGAGGATCGGAAACTGGGATGGTGCCATGGCACGGTATTCAGCGATGATCAACGGATGCACCCAGGTTGCCATCACCGGGATCGACCGGGTTGATCCCGACTGCTATGGAGTAACTGAGTACGAAACGCTCAGCCAGACCGCAAAAGATTTCATCCATCAGGTCGAGGTGGATGTGGGACGTCCGGTCACCATCATCTCGACAGGACCCGAACTATCACAAATCATTGATCTGAGGAAGAAGAAATGAAGCGTTGGTTGATGGATATTCTTTGTTGTCCGGTCTGTAAGGGTGATATTGAGCTCTCTGTTACTGAAGAGGAAGGGGAGGAGATTATGGAGGGTACTCTCCGGTGTCCTGCATGTTCTGTTGACTATCCGATTCATGAGGGGATCCCAAACCTGCTTCCACCAGAATCAGAAGAGGAGTAATCCTGCTGTATGACTGTCATTGATGTCCATCTGAACCGGAAGGGAGTAAACAGTATCGAGGTATCGGCCCGTGAGGTTCCCGTCGATGCCGGGAGTGATCTGACCATCCGGTTTGAGAATCACGGCTCCCCTACCCATGCGACCATCAGAACACAAAACGGACAGTCATTCACCGATTTTTTCCATGAGAATATCTTTGTGGATGGTGTCATCGAGATCGCTATCCCGATTCGTGAATCATCAGGCGATGGTAATTTTAGCCTTGATATTATCACCGGCTATGGGGCAAGAACGACCCGGGTAAAGATCGTGGTGAGCAAGGCATGCCCTATTGTCTGTGAGGATCCCGAGATCATCGTTGTTGAAGACTCTCTCCTGAAGAGGTCTCCTCCACTGCTCGCCCTGATCCCCTGCATCCTGGCCTGCATCATCTATCTCATCTGGCTCTCCTTCCGGGGGCCCCTCCTGGCGCCTGTGGATGCTTTTGCAACAGCACTCATCGTCCTCCTTCTCCTCGCCGGGGTCGTCACCGCATGCCGCTTGCCGGAATCATCCTGATCCTGGCAGTCTTTCTGGATCGGGCCGTGGGAGATCCCCATACCCCGTACCACCCGGTGGCCCTCATCGGGAGATTCATCGGATGGTGGGGCCGCCCCTCTGCATACCGCCATTCGTTCCAGCGAGGGGCTGGTGTCATCTTCTGGTGTGCAACCGTCGCTCTCGCGGTGATACCGTTTCTCCTGCTTGAATGGCATGCCCCCTGGTGGCTCTATCTCCTTATTGCACCAGTTTTCCTGAAATCAACCTTTGCATGGCGTTCGCTGGAAGAACATGCCCTCTCGGTCGAAGAGGGGCTTTCGCGAGGGGGGGGTGAGGGGCAGAAGGCGGCAGGGATGATGGTCTCCCGGAACACTGCCCTCCTCTCGGATGAGGAGGTCCGTTCAGCAGCGTACGAGTCGGCTGCAGAGAACCTTGTCGACTCGATCATCGCCCCGCTCTTCTGGTTCCTTCTTCTTGGCCTTCCCGGTGCCGCGATGTACCGTGCCGCAAATACGATGGATGCGATGCTCGGCTACCGGGATGACCGTGAGCGGCTCGGGTGGTTCGCTGCCCGTGCCGATGATATCCTCAGTTATATTCCGGCACGGATCACCGGGTGCCTCCTCCTCCTCTGGTTCACTGCCCGGAGGCGAGGAAGGGAGGCGCTTGCGATCCTCCTCCGTGATGCAGGGAAGCGTCCGGGTTTCAATGGCGGGATCCCGATGGCCCTCATCGCAGGGGGGTGTGGGATCCGGTTTGAGAAACCGGGGAGCTATCGGATTGGGGATAGTACCAGAAGCCTTGAGGATGGGGGGAGATGTGTCATCGGTGCGGTAGGGGGAGCGACGGTGATCTTTCTCTTCATCCTTCTTATACTCACATTTCTTGCTCCCTTCATCATTTCTAACTAATTACACCCCGGCAATCTCTTACCGGGGTATGGGGGTATAGGAAAAATAAGCTGCCTGGAATTGCATTTTTCCAAATTTCTCCGGGATGTTATGTTTTATAGTCTTGCCTGATCAAATAAATAAGGATGAAACTTGAAGAGCTGAGGTTTGGGACGGAACTTCTGAAGCGTGGTTTTGCATCGATGCAGAAGGGCGGTGTCATTATGGATGTCGTCTCTGCAGAAGAAGCAGTCATCGCGGAAGAGGCCGGTGCGGTTGCGGTCATGGCACTTGAACGTGTTCCTGCCGATATCAGGAAGATGGGCGGTGTCGCCAGGATGGCAGATCCAACAAAGATCGTTGAGATAACAGAAGCGGTCTCGATCCCGGTCATGGCGAAGGTCAGGATCGGCCACTTCGTCGAGGCGCAGGTGCTCCAGGAGCTTGGCGTTGATATGATCGATGAATCCGAGGTGCTGACACCCGCAGATGAGGAGTTCCATGTTGATAAGAAAGTCTTCTCGGTGCCGTTCGTCTGTGGGGCACGTAATCTCGGTGAGGCGCTGAGACGGATCAACGAGGGTGCAGCGATGGTCCGGACGAAGGGCGAGGCCGGGACCGGCAACGTCGTTGAGGCAGTCCGGCATATGAGGGCCATTCAGTCCGAGATCCGGCTTATCTCCGGGATGGATACCCAGGAGCGGGCGGCATATGCCCGGAAGATCGAGGCACCGGTCGAACTCGTCGAGGATGCTGCTGCCCGCGGGCGTCTTCCGGTTGTGAACTTCTCGGCAGGCGGTATCGCAACACCCTCCGATGCCGCACTGATGATGCAGCTTGGTGCAGACGGCGTCTTCGTCGGTTCAGGGATCTTCAAGTCAGAGAATCCCCAGAAGATGGCACGGGCAATCGTCGAGGCGGTCCATCACTTTAATGATCCAAAAGTGATCGCAGAGGTGAGCCGTGGCCTTGGTGAGGCGATGAAGGGCATCGACATCCATACGCTCCGTCCGGACGAGGTGTTGCAGACCCGTGGCTGGTAGGATCGGAGTCCTTGCACTCCAGGGCGACGTCTCCGAGCATGTGGAGGCATTTCGCGTAGCGCTTGGTGATCGGGGAGAGGTATCTGTCTTCCGGACGGCATCCGAGATTCCGGACTTTGACGGCATCGCACTCCCTGGAGGGGAATCAACCACGATTATGCGGTTGATCCAGAATGCAGGGATGCAGCGGCCCCTTCAGGAGTATGATGGCGGGATCTTTGCCACCTGTGCCGGGATGGTCCTCCTGGCAACAGAGGTCCAGGATGACAGCCTCTTTGAGCCACTCGGCATCATGGATATGACGGTGAAGCGGAATGCCTTTGGACGCCAGCGTGAATCATTTGAAGCCGACATCGACTGTGCGGGTTTTTTGGATCCATTCCATGCAGTCTTCATCCGGGCACCTGTGGCAACCCGCGTCGGATACAAAACAGAAGTACTGGCCCAGCTTCCACAAGGATATATCGCGATCAGGCATGGCCTTCATATGGCCTTCTCGTTCCATCCCGAACTTGGTGGGGATCTGAGGCTCCACCAGCTCTTCCTTGAAAACCTCGGCCTCTGATCTCCCTCAGAGGAGCTCAAGGGCCTCTTTTCCGATCATTCCTCTTGTAATACCCCTCTCCTCTGCAAATCGGTTCGCCTCTTTGACCTCCGCATAGAGGATCTCTTCGATGGAGGTGATGGCAGGGCCGGTCATCGCCTGCATCTTTGCCGCAGGTACCCCGAACTTCTCAAGTGCGGTGATATCAAAGGCCCCGCATCCGATCAACCCGTCACCGGCTGTCACGAAGATGAGGTGGACCCCGCCGATCGGGACCGAGTAGCCGTCTGCCATTCTGTTCTCCAAGGGTATCGTAAGATGCTGCATTGTACCCCCTCAGTCATCGAGTGTTCCAAAGTAGGAGACGATCCGGTCTGCTATCGGCTTTGTCGATCCCATCGCGATGCTATCCTCGCGGACATCCCCTGGATTGAACCCTCTTCCGATGATATGACCGATATAGCCATACTCATGGGTCGAGAGGAACGCCTCAAGTGTCTCAAGTGCCCGTGTTCCTCCCTTGTCCGCACAGACGCTGATTGCAACCGCCTTCTTTCCTGCAAGCTTGCGGTCATGCCAGAGCGAGTATGTCCGGTCAATCAGGTTCTTCACCTGCCCGCAGACATCAAAGTAGTAGGTCGGTGATCCGATGACCAGAACGTCTGCTGCCACAACCTTCTCGATGATCTCATGCCAGTCATCATTTTTAATGACGCAGCACTTCTCTTCCTTGCATTTCTCACACCCGATGCAGGGCTTGATCTCCTTCCCCGAGAGAGAGATGAACTCGGTTGGAACACCCTTTTGCGCGACATGCCCAAGGATCTCATGGACCAGAATCGCGGTATTCCCCTCGCGACGCATACTCCCTGATATGCCAAGTACCTTCATAGGGGTATCCTTCATCTCAGGTATCTAATATCTTCTGATCGTGGCGAGGAGTCCGAGTGACGAGAAGATAGCTGCCAGCTCTGGTATCGGATCATCCACCCGGGTAAAAAGGTGGGATCTGCACCGGCAGTCCGATGCCCCGAATCCGGGTATTGATGTTCCGGCCACCGCATCTGCAAGCGTGCACTCAAGCCGTTCGCTCGTTGGTGCGGCCACCGATGCGATCAGACGGGTTGAGGGATGACGGAGGAGATAGTCGATATGCCAGTGCGGCCGCCTCCCGTCATGGGCGGCCTTTTCATGGCGGCTGATCCGTCCAAGCCCTCCGGGTCCCAGGGCGGATCCGACATAGATGAGATACCCTCCGGGTATCGCGAGGGTACCCAGCGCCCCAATCCGTATATCGGCGCCTTCGGATTTCAGGATGAGGGTGTAGATCCCCTTATCCATGATAGGACTGGAGGCACTGCCGGGTGGCGAGGAGATGCCTTCCTGCGCCACTCTTCACCGGCTGCTCATGGCCTGGCCAGAGCGACTCAACCTGGAGCATTGCAAGCTGTTCGACCGATCGCTTCAGTTCTCCGGCGTTTCCGCCGGGAAAGTCGGTCCTCCCGAATGATCCCCCGGGGAAGACGGTATCCCCGGAGATGAGTGCCGCCTCCTCCTCATGATAGAGGCAGATGCTTCCCCTGGTATGGCCGGGTGTGTGGATGACCCTGAGCGGCCCGATCTGGTCGCCGTTGCT
Organism: Methanocalculus alkaliphilus; assembly: GCF_024170505.1. Lineage (NCBI taxonomy): Archaea > Methanobacteriati > Methanobacteriota > Methanomicrobia > Methanomicrobiales > Methanocalculaceae > Methanocalculus > Methanocalculus alkaliphilus. The sequence goes on along the minus strand of NZ_JALJYG010000014.1, from coordinate 18,292 downwards.
GAGGATCCGATCGGGGATGACCATCGGGGGGCGTGCGCCGAAGTGAAACGAGAGGCTTTCCGCCTCGGATCTGAGGGATACGGCATCCTCCTCATGGATACAGACCGTTGCGCCGCACATCGCCTTGATCTGGGCGAGATGGGCGGTATGGTCGAAGTGGCCGTGTGTCAGGATGATCGTCTCAATCTGGTCTTTGTATTGCTCAAGAGCCATCGGGAGAACCCCTGCATCGATGAGAATGTCTCCGATAAGATAGGAGTTCGCCTGCCAGCCGCTCCCTGGTATCCACTGGACGGGCATGCAGGATAATAAGCTCTCCAGACAGATGGTTCTTATGCATGCACTCATCAGGCAGTGCCGCTCTGGTCTTCCTCCGGAGCTCACAGCGGTTGCCAGGACTGAAGGTATCTCCCCGGAGAGGATGGCAGAAGCAGTTCAGCGAGGGCGTATTGTCATCCCTGCCAACCCGCGGCGGAATGCCCGTCTGATCCCTATCGGGGAAGGGTGCCGCGTCAGGGTAAATGTCAATATCGGGACCTCACAGGGGAGATGTGATCCCGATCTCGAGATGGTCAAGGCTGCCGCCGCCATCGACGCAGGTGCGGATGCCCTGATGGATCTCTCAACCGCCGGTGATCTTCGGGAGATGCGGCGGAAGATCCTCTCCCTCGATATCCCGGTTGGAACGGTTCCGATCTACGAAGCGGTCCGCCGTGCCGGTTCCGCAGCCGATCTCACTGCCGATATCCTTTTCTCAGTCATCAGGGAGCAGGCCAGGCAGGGTGTTGATTTCATGACCCTCCACTCCGGGGTGAATCTTGATGCATTCGAGGCACTCCGGCTCGATCCAAGGACGCTTGGTGTCGTGTCACGGGGCGGGGCGTTCCATGTCGCATGGATGGCGGCAACGGGCGAGGAGAACCCCCTTGCACAGGAGTTCGACTACCTCCTTGAGATCCTTGCCGAAGAGGATGTCACCTTAAGCCTTGGCGACGGGATGCGCCCCGGAGCACTCGTCGATGCGGACAGGCTTGCCAAGACGACCGAGTACCTGACGCTCGGCAGGCAGGCCCGCATCGCACTCAATGCGGGGGTTCAGAGGATGATCGAGGGCCCCGGCCATATCCCGATCCATGAGGTCGCATGGAATGTGAAGGTCATCAAGGAGGTGACCGACCATGCGCCGCTCTATCTGCTCGGCCCGCTCGTCACCGACATCGCAACCGGGTATGATCACGTCGTCGGGGCCATCGGAGGCGCCATTGCCGCATCGGCAGGGGCGGATTTCCTCTGCATGGTCTCTCCTGCAGAGCACCTTGCCCTCCCTGATGAACGCGAGATCATCGAGGGGACACGGGTCGCCCGGATCGCCGCCCATGTCGGGGATATCTCTCGCCGCGGCGGGGTTTCGGGATGCCCTGAAGAGGGACGCATGGCGATTGCCCGGCGTGATCTCGACTGGGAGGGGCAGTATGCCGAGATGCTCTTCCCTGACCATGCACGTGCCATCCACGATCGCGACAGCGAGAGGGAGACCTGCTCGATGTGCGGGGATCTCTGTGCCGTGAAGATGGTAAGGGAGATCTTTGACGGGGATCAGAAGAAGTAGGGTTTGTCAATAGTATCTCCCCGGTCTCCGGAAGAGGCTATTGACTCCGGTTTTTTTACCAATATAGGATTAGGTTTCCTCTGCAGAGAGGTCATAGGGCAGGGGGATGCCCCCTTCCCCAATGACCGGCTGCTCCCTCATGCAACGCCGAGTATCCGCGCGGCGAGGTGTGCGGCATTCTCCCCGCCATCCACTGCCACGCAGGCGACCGGGACGCCCTTTGGCATCTGGGCGATTGAGAGGAGTGCGTCGAGGCCGCCCATCACTTTTCCACTCACCGGGACTCCGATGACCGGTTTTTTCGTCTTTGACGCGATGACGCCGGGGAGGGCGGCGGACATTCCGGCGATCCCGATGAAGACGCGGGCATCACTTGTCCTGATATACTCCTGGAGCTCCTCAGGATCGCGGTGAGCTGAAATAACCCGCTCTTCATAGCTGATACCGTATTCTTCGAGTGTTACGCAGACTTTGCGAATGATCGCCTCGTCTGATTTCGATCCTGCGATGACAGCTACGTCGACCATAGGCTTCACCATCTATTAAGACGTTTATCTTCTTATAGTACGGTCGATCAGGATGCAGAACGAACTATTACTCATGATGCCAGGACCGGTCCCGATGCCGGAACGGGTCAGGAATGCGATGTCCCGCCAGGCGATCAACCACCGGGGGAAGGAGTTTGGCGGTGTCTATGCAGACTGCGTCAGGGTGCTGAAGGCACTCTTTGGGACAGAGAATGATCTCTTCGTCCTCTCCGGGTCGGGGACCGCCGGGATGGAGGCCGCCATCGCCAACGTCGCCTCCGGCCAGACGATCGTCTCGCTCGTCAACGGGAAGTTTGGTGAGCGTCTTGCCGAGATCGGCGGCAGATACGGAACTTCAGTGGCGATTGAATCCGAATGGGGCCACCCGTATGATCTCGATGCGCTCGCAGAGGCACTTGAGAACGGCGCCGGTATCGTGACGATGGTACATAACGAGACCTCGGCCGGTATCCTCAATCCTGCGGCAGAGGTTGGCCGGCTTGCACGGAAGCACGATGCACTCTTCATCATGGACGGGATCACCTCCATCGGTGGAGAGCATGTCGCCTGTGATGCATGGGGTGCTGATATTGCAATCGTCGGCTCCCAGAAATGCCTTGCCGCACCGGCGGGCCTCTCAGCGGTCTCGGTCTCGGAGCGTGCCTGGGAGAGGATATCAGAGAAACGGCCGTATTATCTTGATCTCAAGGCATACCGGAAGGCCGCATCGAAGAGCCCGATGGAGACGCCGTACACCCCGGCCGTCCCGCTCTTCTTTGCATTCCGCGAGGCATGCCTCATCGCTGAGGAGGAGGGGATCGAAAACCGCATCGCACGGCACAGGAAGCTTGCTGACGCAGTACGGGCTGCTGCGGAGGCATGGGGCCTTCCGCTCCTCCCGGTCTCCGACGATCTTCACTCGCCATCGAATACGGTGACAGCGATACAGTATCCTGACGGTGTCAGTGACGGAGACCTCCGGGGAAGCCTCAAGAAGATGGGTATTGAGATAGCCGGCGGCCAGGATCGCCTGAAAGGAAAGATCTTCCGTATCGGGACGATGGGCGCCACCGGCCCCTCCGAGGTGCTGGCAACGGTTGCGGCGGTGCAGGGAACCCTGAAGCGTCTCGGCTATAGATCCGATGGAGATGGCGTCAGCGCCGCCACAGAGGTGCTGGTATGAAGATCGGGATCGCAGACACGACATTTGCACGGGCAAATATGGGTGCGGCGGCGGCAGATGAGATCCGCCGCCATACCAGCATCAGAATCGAGCGGTACACCGTTCCGGGATTAAAGGATCTCCCGGTCGCCTGCAAGAAACTGATCGAGGAGCGTGGCTGTGATCTCGTGATGGCGCTTGGGATGCCGGGCGGGGCAGAGAAGGATAAGGTCTGTGCCCACGAGGCATCACAGGGGCTCCAGCTTGCGATGCTGATGACGAACAGGCATATCATCGAGGTCTTCGTCCACGAGGACGAGGCGAAGGATGATAAAGAGCTTGCGTGGCTGCTTGAACAGAGGACCCGTGAGCATGCAGTGAATGCCGTCAAGCTCCTCCTCTATCCAAAGGAGCTTGAACGGGATGCAGGGACCGGCAAAAGACAGGGTTTTTCCGATGCCGGCCCGGCACGACAGTAAGGAGATGATGATACTATGACGATAAAACTTGGACTGGTCGTTGCGGAGTTTAACCGCGATATTACGTACATGATGGAGATCGAGGCAGAGGAGCATGCGAAGTTCCTTGGTGCGGAGGTTATTGACCGGGTCTATGTCCCGGGCGCCTATGACATGCCGCTTGCCATCAAGAAGATGCTGAAGGATGGAAACGTCGATGCGGTCGTCACCATCGGGTGTGTCATCGAAGGGGCAACCGGTCATGATGAGATCGTCGTCCAGCATGCCGCCCGGAAGATCATCGATCTCTCCCTTGAGTTTGAGAAGCCGGTGGCACTTGGCATCTCGGGTCCGGGTATGACCCGTCTTGAGGCACAGGAACGGGTTGACTATGCCCGCAGGGCCGTCGAATCGGCGGTAAAACTGGTCCAGAGATTGTCATGAAGCATCTCTCGACGGCGATTGGGTTGATCACCCCGTCGGCAACGATGGCGATCACCGACCGGGCGAAAGAGATGACCCGCGAGGGGATCGATGTCATCAGCCTCTCGATCGGTGAGCCCGACTTTCCGACCCCTGAGCATATCACCGAGGCGGCGATTGCGGCACTGAGGCGTGGGGAGACCCATTATGCCCCCTCACGCGGGATCCCGGAGCTGCTGGATGCAATAGCAGAAAAGCTTGGAAGGGAGAACAATATTCCTGTCGCATCGGCTGATATCATCGCAACCGCCGGTGCAAAGGATGCGATCCGGCTCCTCTGCCAGGCGGTCCTGAACCAGGACGACGAGGTGATCATCCTCGATCCCTCCTGGGTCTCCTATGAGCCATGTGTGCAGATGGCGGGCGGCCGGGCGATCCATTCCCCTCTTGATCCGGAGACATTCCAGCCGGGAGAGGATCTGGCGGATCTGATCACCCCTGCAACGAAGATGATCATCATCAACTCGCCATCCAATCCGACCGGCTCGATCCTCTCCCGATCATCCCTTGGGATGATCGCTGATCTCTGTTCTGATCATGATATCCTCGCCCTCTCGGATGAGATCTATGAGAAGCTCCTCTATGACGGGGCCGAACACATCTCCCTTGCCTCGATTGGGGATATGGCAGAGCGGACCGTGACGGTCAACGGCTTCTCAAAGGCGTATGCGATGACCGGCTGGCGGCTCGGCTATGCAGCAGGGCCAGCACCGGTGATCAATTACATGAACCGGATCCAGCAGCACTCGGTCTCCCACCCGACGACCTTTGTGATGTATGGCGGCCTCGCCGCCCTGACCGGGGATCAGGCCTGTGTCGAGGAGATGCGGACCGAATTTGCCAGACGCCGGAGGTATGTCATCGATCGCCTCCAAAGAGCAGGATACCCCTGTGCACCTCCTGACGGGGCATTCTATGCTTTTGCCAATGTCGGCGGGGATGATCTCGCTGTTGCGTCCGAATGGCTCGAGGAGCGGCATGTGGCGACGACCCCCGGCTCCGCCTTTGGAGCGCCGGGCTGGATCCGGATCAGTTATGCAACCTCGATGGAACGGCTTGAAGATGCGATGGATCGGATCTGCGGGGCATAACCGGATCCCCCCAAATCTTTTTCCTGCTCTGTCAGAAACCAGAGATAGCAATGTCTGACTCCCCTCCCCATGACGACTCCTCACGGGAGAAGACAGGGATCGCCCTTGTCGCAGTCTTCAGCAATACCTTCCTCGTCATCCTGAAGCTCGTCATCGGGTTCATCACCGGATCGGTGGCGATCATCTCCGATGCCGTCCATTCGGCAACGGATATCATCGCATCCTCGATTGCCTACTTTGCGGTGAGAAAGTCTGCCCGGCCGCCTGATGATCAGCACTCGTTTGGCCATGGGAAGTATGAGTCGCTCTCAGGCCTCATCGAGGCGGTCCTGATCCTTGCCGTTGCCGGATTTATTATCTACGAGGCTGCGGGAGCCCTCATCGCAGGCGAGAGCACCCTCAACCCCGACCTCATCGGCCTTGGCCTTGTGGCAGTCGGTGTCTCGGCACTTGCCAACATCATCATCTCCCATCGGATGATGGCGATAGCGATACGAACCGAATCAATTGCCCTTGAGAGTGATGCCTGGCATCTGAGGACTGATGTCTATACCTCAGTGGGCGTCTTTGCCGGGCTTATCCTGATTCATTTCACCGGAATCCTTCTCCTTGATGCGGTTATTGCTATCGGGGTCGGCCTTGTCATCATCAGGACCGGGGTGGAACTTGTCAGAAAAGCGCTTGGACAGATCCTTGATACCCGGCTTCCCGAGGAGGATGTCGTACGGATAGAGGAGATCCTCAAGGCACACTGCACCCGGTATGTCAACTTTCATGGTCTTCGGACCCGGCGGTCCGGGCCTGACCGGTTCATCGAGTTCCATGTGATGTTTGACCAGGATGTCCTTCTCACGACGGCACATGATCTCGCCGATCATCTGGAGGCGGATCTGAAGACTGAATTTCCAAAGAGCCACATCACCATTCACATGGAACCATGCCATGAGGAGTGCAATGACTGCGGGGTGATGCTCTGTCCGGCACGGCGGGAGTAGCCGTTACTCCGGCTCCCCTATCGCTTTTTCGATGGTGAGGATATTCCTCCCGTCATCGCGTCTGTAGGAGAGCCTGTCGGTGAGCTGACGGGCAAGATGGATGCCGAGCCCCCCGATCGCTCGATCCTCTATACCTGAGCTGATATCCGGGGTGGGGAGGCTCTCCGGATCAAACGGCATGCCTGAATCGGTGAAGGTGATGACAACAGTTGTCGCATCTCTGATAACCTCGATACTCACTGAACCACTCTCCGATCCATAGGCATAGGAGGCGATATTGGTGAAGATCTCATCTGCAGCCAGCTGGAGATCAAATATCTCTGTGGCTGAGAGTCCCATCGAAGAGAGTGTTCCTTCGAGAAAAAGGACCATCTCCGGGAGGCTTTGAATATCAGCCCGGAATATCCCCTTCACATACACCGATCCCACATCCTCAGAGGGTTGTATCATCTTCTGGATCGCCTCTCCTACCCTGCCAGCGCCTCGGATACCGACTCCCGGATGGTGAAGACGGATGCAAATCCGGTCATCGCCAGGACTGCCTCGATCTCAGGGCTGAGAGCGGCGATCCGGAGTTCTCCCCCCGCCTGTTTCAGCCGCTTCTGTGCAGAGAGGATCACCCGGAGACCGGATGAGCTTGTATAGTGGAGCCTCCCGGCATCGAGGACGATGATCCTCACCCCGTCTCCAATCAGCCTCTCAAATGCCGCATCAAGGAGCGTGGAGCTGACGGCATCAAGCCTTCCGGACGGGCTGATGATCCCGATATTATTCTCCATTCCGGTGGTTATCTCCAGCATCTATCTGATCATTACCGTCGATAGAAGATAGCACTTTTCTCTCTGGCATCCTGTCGAAAAGGGTCTTCTTCCTGTGAAGGTGATGGGATATATAACGTTGATATACATTGATTGTGTATTTGTAGTAATGCGAAATTCCCTCCTCGTCGCAACTCTCATCATCGGCATCCTCCTTGGCGCCGGTTCCGCTTCTCTTCTCTCTTCTCCATCCGTCCCGGAGGATCGGGAGGTGCTCTACCAGGTCTCTACCATAGAAGCCCTTCTTGAGAGTGTGTACGATGGGGTCATCCCGGTCGGTGACCTGGTCTGGTATGGCGATACCGGGATTGGAACCTTCGATTCGCTTGATGGTGAGCTGATCCTTGTTGATGGGATCGTCTATCAGGCACGGGGGGACGGGAGTGTCCGGGTTGCACCATCCGATCTCCTCACGCCTCTTGCTATGGTCTCTTTCTTTGATCCCGATATAATTCTGACCGGGGCATCGACGAGCGGGTACGCCGCTTTTGAGGATCTCGTCGATGCGGAGGTGCGATCAGGGAACCTGATCTATATGATACGAATTGATGGTTATTTCTCCTCTCTTACCGTCCGTGCCCCCCATCGGCAGGAGCGCCCCTATCCACGCCTTGTTGACGCACTGGCAGATCAGTATATCGCCACCCATACCAACGTCTCCGGGACTGCGGTCGGGACACTCCTGCCGGAGTATATGGGGGGTCTGAATGTCCCCGGCTATCATCTCCATTTCATCAGTGATGATCGGACGATTGGGGGCCATATCGTTGACTTCTCGCTTGAGGATGCAACCATCCTCCTTGATGAGACCCCACGCTTCATGATGCTCCTTCCATCGGAAGGCGGTTTCATTGAGGCGGAACTGGGCCGGGATCTCTCCCATGAGCTTGCAGCCGTTGAACGGCCGGTGGCCGGGTGATCAGAGGTGGCGGCACTCCCTTCCATCCTCTTCGTCTGCAGCAGGAATGCAGGGCGCTCCCCGATGGCGGCGGCTCTTGTACACCACCTGGCACCTGGCCGCTACATTGCCCTGAGCGCTGGGATCAGCCCGGCATCAAGGCCCAATCCGCTCGTCACCCGGGTGATGGGTGAGGTGGGGATCAATATCCCGGATCACAGGCCCGGACCTCTCTCTGCACTCCTTGACCGGCGATTTGACCGTATCATCATCCTGACAGATGAGGTCCCCCCCTTCCTCCCTCCGGCAGGGGAGGTTATCTCTGTTCCCCTCTCCGACCCCGCCGCTCTTTCCGGCGAAGAGGGGGAGCAACTTGCCGCCCTCCGTCTTCTGAGGGATGAGATTACCGCATGGATCAGGGGGAATCTTCTTTGAGAGGATGGCTGGTCTCTCTTCTTCTCCTGATGCTCATCCTCTCTCCGGCAGCCTCGGCGGATGAAAAAATGGTCCTTGTTCTCCACTCCTATCATCCCGAGATGGTCTGGGTGACAGATATCAGTGCAGGTATCGGGGAGGTTCTGGGTGCATCAACGGACCCGATCCAGATACGGACCGAGTATATGGATACGAAGCGGTACGAGTCGCCTGCGTATCTTGACCAGCTCGCCGCGATGTACAGGTACAAGTACCATGATGATCCCCCCGACTGCATCATCGTTGCTGATGATGCCGGACTCCGTTTCCTCCTGGATTACAGGGAAGAACTCTTCCCCGGAATTCCGATCGTCTTCTGCGGGATCAACCATTATGATCCCCTGCTGATTGAAGGGCATTCGGGAATCACCGGCGTCGTCGAGGGGGTCAATATCCATGATACACTGTTGTTGATCAGAACCCTCCATCCCGAAATGAAGCGGCTGGTCGTCATTAATGAAGAGAGTATCACCGGATCCCAGACGCTTAAAACGTTCCATGAGGTCCGGTCCCTGATCCCGGGATCGGTGGCTGTTGAGTACATCGAAGGAGAGTCCATTCCGGGGATTGGGGATCGTGTCGGATCATATGGCGAGGGGGATGTTATCCTCCTCCTGGCACTGACCAATGATCCGGATGGTCTGGCATTCATCCCGCATGACAGGGTGGGATCCTATATCGCGGCGAGGACGGAAGCCCCGGTGTATGGTATCTTTGAGTATTATCTTGGAGACGGAGTGATCGGGGGAGTCTTCTTCACAGGAAGGGACCAGGGGAGGATTGCTGCTGATCTTGCCCGGCAGATCCTTGATGGTGCTCATCCCGACGACCTCCCCATCATCGAAGAGGTTGAGACGAAAGGGATCGTCGACCACCGGGCTCTCGTCGCCCACCGGATCGCTCCGGAACAGCTCCCCCCGGGAACAGCGATCATCAACAGACCCCCGCCGATCGTTGAGATACCCATGTATATCCTTATAATCCTCCTTATCGGGGGTGTCTTCCTCGTCACCATCGTTCTGATGAAGGAGGCTGAGCTTCAGAAGCAGCGGGGGATGGAGGCGGAGCTCCGGGAGCGGGAGGAGTTGTACCGTGGAATAACTGAGCGGAGCTTCGACCCGATAGTCACCATCGACCCGGATCGCCGGGTGACGTATCTCTCACCTTCATTTCAGCGGGTTGCCGGCATGACGGTCCCGCCAGCTGCAGGAATACTACTCTTGGAATTCATTCCGGATGATGATCGGGAGAGGGTCAGCAGAGCATTTGACGCCATCCTTTTGGGTGAGAAGATTGAGGCACTGACCTTCCCGCTTCTCCGGGAGGATGGAACGAAAGCAATAATCGAGGCGACCTTCTTCCCGATGTATAAAGGAGGGGAAATCATCGGTATCCAGGGGCTCCTCCGGGATATTACCGAAAGGATGGAGCTTATATCACAACAGAAGGAGGCGTTCAGGCAGATCGAGGAGAATATCACCCAGCTTGCGATCCTTGGGGACCATATCAGAAATCCCCTCCAGGTCATCGAAGGCTATACCATCCTCGGTAATGGGGAGTATGCAGAGGAGATCTCAGATCAGGTCCGGAGAATCAACGATATCGTCAGCAGGCTTGACCAGGGCTGGATCGAATCTGAGAATGTCAGGGGGTTTCTGAAGCGCCATTATGCCATCGACTCCGATCATGAGGATGAGAAGCATTAAGTCCAAATGTAACGAATGTTTTACATTCTCAGGCACCCCTGTCCGGGTGCTGGTGGTGAATCTATGGCAGACAGCATCATGACAATACTCTTCCGGCCCGATGAGTTCTTTGAAGAGCAGGCAGGAAAGGAGCCTGCACTCGGGCTTCCGTTTGGCATCGTCCTTGTATATGCAGCCCTCTCTGCGATCCTCGGGTATCAGATGACGACACTGATGGCCCCGATGTACGCCTCGATTGCAGAGGGGTATGAAGGGATCATCATCTTCTTTGGAGCCGCCGGTGGATTTATCTCGGCAATTGTATTCTGGATCATCGCATCGGTCATCTTCTATCTCCTGAGTATGATCTTCAAGGGTGAAGGATCGATGAAGAAGGTCCTTGAAGCGGTCGGATATGGCTTCGCCCCGCTTATCGCATCGGTCGGGATTGCCATGGTCTGGCTCTCGATGATCGCCGACCAGATCGTCACCCCGGTGATCCGGGACTTTATGGATCCTGCCGCGATTGATACCGCCGTAGAGGCGTTTATGACCCAGCCTGCGATGGCAGAGTACACCCTCCTTCAGACGGTCCTCTCGATCGTCTTTATGATCTGGGCTGCAAACATCTGGTACTCAGGGATCCGGTATGCCAGGAAGCTGACCCAGCGGGATGCCGCATACACAGTTTTTATCCCTGTGGGTCTCTACCTGATTATAACCATCATATCATTCGGGGTTCTCTGATGCGGATATATCTCATACTACTGGTTCTTTGTGCGGCCCTCATCTCCACAGGAGCTGCAGCCGATAGCTCGGCACAGGTGACGGTGACGGGTGTCTCCATTGATCCCGGGGTCTTTATGCCATGGGATACCGGAACGGTGCAGGTCACTGTTCAGAATACCGGAACACTCCCGATCAGCCTCTCTGCGGTCCGCATGACAGGGGAGCAGAACGTTGAGATCCTCACCTCCCCACATACCGGCTCGGGAATGCTGGGTGCCGGGAACAGTATGACATTTACCTATACCATCCGTGTCCGGGGCGAGGAGGGTATCTTCTACCCCCGCTTCTCCATGAACTTCATGGGCGGCGGCTCCCTCTCAGAGCCGGTCCTTCTCAGGGTGGACAGGCGTCCCCTTGATGCGGGGATCTCATCCCGGCCTGATGTCTTTATGGAGGGGAGAAAAGAGAATGTCGTCGTCTCCCTCGGCAACCCACGAATGAATACCATATCCTCGGTCTCGGTCACCCCCGTCACCGGGGTTGCCGATGTCGTTCCAACGACCTTCTTCATCGGATCCCTGGAACCGGGTGAGTCACGTGATGCCGCATTCTCCGTCACCCCGACCGGAGAGGGTGATCTCACCTTCAATGTGCAGTATCGCAACGGCCAGAATACCCATACCGTACCGCTGACCATCCCGATCACTCCGGGTATTGCCAAGAAAGCGGCAGATCCGATCGTCTCAAACATCGAGGTGACATCGGTTGCAGGCGGATACCGGATAACCGGGGATGTCTCAAATGCCGGGCTTGAATCTGCACGGTCCGTCGTGATGACGACGAAAGCCCCGGCAGCACCCATCGATCCGTTCCGGGTCTATGTCGTCGGAACCCTTGATCCCGATGACTTCTCCTCCTTTGAGGTGACGTTTGCCGCAAAGGATCTCGAAGAGATCCCCCTTGTCATCCGGTACCGCGATGGTGATGGCAACCTCTATGAGGAGACGGTGATGGCGACGATTCGATCCGGTATACAGCCGGTGCAGGAGCATGATGGCGGCCTCTCTCCGATGATGATCGGAATTATCCTCCTTTCGGTCATAATCGTCGCAGGAGCACTCGTCTATTCACGAAAGAAGAAGAGATGACACCCGCGATCCGGTTTCTGGACGTCTCAAAGATCTACTCTCTCAGGAGTGGGGATGTCACCGCACTTGGTAATATCACCCTCTCGATCGAGAAGGGCGAGTTCATCGCTATCATGGGGCCGTCCGGATCCGGAAAATCCACTCTTCTGAATATGATGGGGTGCCTGGACACCCCGACACAAGGCCAGGTCTTCATCGGTGAGCGGAATATCGGTGAGATGACCGATGATGAACTGACGATGCTCCGGCGTGAGCATCTCGGTTTCATCTTCCAGCAGTTTAACCTCATCCCCCTCCTCTCTGCGATAGAAAATGTCCGGCTCCCCCTCATCCTCAAGGGGGGTGATCCGGGATGCACCGACCGGTGTATGAATATCCTTGCCGAGGTCGGCATCCACATGGATCGCCTCGATCATACCCCTGCTGAACTCTCCGGCGGCCAGCAGCAGCGGGTTGCGATTGCACGAGCTCTCATCAATGATCCCGAGATTCTGCTTGCTGATGAGCCGACAGGGAATCTCGATACAAAGACCGGTGCGCAGATCATGGACCTCCTCGTCCGCCTCCAGAAGGAGGAGGGGAAGACGATCATCATGGTGACCCATGATCCAATAACCTCAGAGTATGCCGACCGGGTTATACGGATCGTTGACGGGAGGATCGCATGAACCGCCCGATCTTCTTCCTCTTCGCGGTCCGGAACCTCCGTCTCCATTGGCTCCGATCACTTCTTGCGATGCTTGGTATCATCATCGGTGTGGTTGCAATCACCTCGATGGGTATTCTTGGCTCCTCCCTCGTCCTCTCCATCTCAGAAGACCTGACGACGGTCGGCGACACCATCGTCGTTGTACCCCATACCGGCGGAAGTCTGATGGGGGGCGGGCCTGGTGGCGCCGGGGGGGTCTCAACCGATGATGTCATCACCTCCCGGCAGCTTGAGCGGATCACCCGTGCATCAGCCCCCCATACCGTCATCCCGATCTATTCGGGGGGTGAACGGATCAGGATCGGGGGTGAGACCGGGTTTGCCCCCATCTATGGGATGCGGACAGCCGATATTCCGATTCTTCTTGAACGGGAGGACGGCCAGTACCTGCGGGGTCCGTCCGGTGCGATGATCGGATCCCGTCTTGCAGAGACCTACTCGCTGAACGTAGGGAGCAGGATTCTGATCGGCTCGGATGAACAACCGATCAGGGTGACGGGAATCCTGGAGGAGCGGGGAATGGGGTTTGATATCAATACCGACACTGCCATCGTCGTCTCTGACAGGTGGTATGAGACCCGGTATAATCCCCACGGGTATGACCGGGTGATCGTCAAGGTCCGTGATCTTGAGGAGATCGAGGCGGTAAAGACCTCCATCGAGACATCGCTGAACCGGAGGGAGACGGAGGTGGATGTGTATGATACCCGTGCCATCCTTGCGACGATCCTCGAGACGTTTGGGAGGATCTCGACCTTCACCATCGCCATCGGGGGTATCTCCCTCGTCGTCGCAGGGGTCTCCATCTTCAATGTCATGATGATGTCGGTGATGGAGCGGTACCGGGAGATCGGGGTTCTCCGTTCAATCGGGGCTCTCAGGCGGGAGATTCGGCGCATGTTCTTCTATGAGTCCCTCCTCCTCGGCCTCGCGGGATCGATCATCGGGGGCATCCTCTCGGTTGCCGGAGGATACCTTGCCCTCCTTGTGATGCTTGAGGATACCAGCTATCTCCTCGCTCCTTCGAGCCTCATCTATATCCCGATCGGGATGGCTTTTGGCATTGGGACCTCGATCCTCTCCGGGCTGTACCCGGCATGGAAGGCCTCAGAAGCTGATCCGATCGAAGCTCTCAGGCATGAATGAATGGTTGTCTGAATAAATACACAATCATTATCTCTTCTTTGTCCAGATTGTACTGCCGGGTTTTCCGATGTTGTGGCGGCTGAGAGCCTGCCATCGGGGGGTACAGGGTTGATCTCTGCTGTTGATGATGAAGAGGCATTCACCGGTCTTGAGGCGGGGATCATCCTGATCGCTTTTGTCGTTGTGGCGGCGGTATTTTCATATGTTGTCCTTGGATCAGGTTTTTATGCGACCGAGAAGGCCCGCCAGGTCACCTCGGATGCCGGGACGACACCCTCCTCGCTGGTGGTGAACGGGGCGGTCATTCTGGGTGTCGATGCGTTTTCCAACCCGGAATCGCTCAACTTCTTCTGTGAGGTTATCGGAGGGGAGGTTGCCATGTCGGGTATCCACTACACGCTCCATACAACCGAGATGATCTACCAGATCCCAAAGAAGGATATTCATTACAGGTGGCCCTCCGGGGATCCGGCTGAGGGGGTCCTCTCCCGTGGGAAGCTTCTCAGCGTCCGGCTGACCATCACTGATGCGGGCCTCTCCACCGGAGACGATTTCACCCTCACCATCATTCCCCCTCGGGGGGTTCCGGTCAGCATACCATGCACCGTTCCGGGGACGCTCCTTGGGAACAAACGCTATGAGGTGGGATGAGTGGAGGACGGCTTCACCGGCCTTGAGGCGGCAGTCGTCCTGATTGCCTTTGTCGTCATTGCTGCTGCCTTTTCAATGGTCATTCTTGCTGCAGGCTTCTCAATCTCACAGAATGTCGGAACTGAGGTTACCGAAGGTGTTCATCGGGGAAACTCGGGCTTTGTTCTTGCCGGGAGCATCTTTGCGGTTGATACGAATAATGATCTGAGGAGGGCTGAGCACCTTGAGATCCCGGTTCAGCTCACACCGGGATCCCGTCCGGTGGATCTCAGGACCGTCTCCATCAGGTTCAGGGGGTTCCACAATTACGAAGAGATGTCTGCTCATGATCCCCTCTTCAATTCCTCCCCTCCCCCCTCCCGCTTCTCGATCATCCGCCCGATACGCGACGATCAGAATCCTGTGCTTCAACCCGGCGAGGTGGTCGTCTTTATGGTCAAACCCGTATTCTCATGGGATCTCTCCCCAAACTCGCGCTTCACCGTTGAGATCATCGCACCCGGAGTCCACCCGCTTCATATTCCGTTCCATTTTCCACCCTCCCTCACCACATATACCCGGGTCGGCTGATGATGCATGAAACCGAAGCCTCATTATAAAGGAATGACAAACGTACCCTGATTCGGATGGCTGAGATACCAGAGGATGAGTACCTCCTCAAATGCACAACGGCATGTGCCGGGTGCAGCGCTGCGCTTGCACTCAGGTACGTGCTCAAGGCAGCCGGACCTGATACGGTCCTTGTCGTTCCGGCATGCTGTACAAGTGTTCTGCAGGGGATATACCCAAATACCGCATTTGCTGTTCCTGTGTATAATATCGCGTTTGCTGCCGCTGCGGCATGTGCATCAGGGATGAGCGAAGCGTTTGCGAGTGAAGGAAAGAAGACGAACGTCATCGTCTTTGCGGGCGATGGTGGTACGGTGGATATTGGTATTCAGGCACTATCTGGTGCACTTGAACGTGGCACCAACTTCCTCTATATCTGCTATGACAATGAGGCATACGGGAACACCGGGATGCAGCGGTCGGGTGCAACCCCGATAGGGGCACGGACGACGACGACACCGGGTGGAAAGACCGATACGAAGAAGGATATCGATCGGATCATTGCCGCTCATAACATCCCCTACCAGGCGACGGCATCTGCGGCGCATCCAAAGGATCTCTTTGAGAAGGTGAAGACCGCCCTTGCCACGCCCGGCCCTTCGTTCATTCATATCCTTGTTCCCTGCCCGCCGGGCTGGCGTATCCCCTCTGATATGCCGGTGACGGTCGGGAAGATGGCGGTGAAGACCGGGATGTGGGTCCTCTGGGAGAGGAAGTACGGAGAGCTCACCATCAATGGTGCTTCGAAGGCTGCGATGAGGAAGCGGCTCCCGCTGAAGGAGTATATCTCGCTTCAGGGCCGGTTCAAGGGGATCACAGAGAAGCAGGTGAATGAGCTTGAACAGCAGGTCGAGAAGAACCTCGCCCGGCTTGCAAAGGAGGAGGCAGGAGAATGCTGACGGTAGCAACAGGAAACAAGGCGGTTGCAGCTGCGGTGAAGGCCGCAAAGCCGGCCGTTGTCGCGGCATACCCGATCACCCCCCAGAGTGAGGTGGTCGAGCAGATCGCAGAGTACGTCACCGCAGGTGAGATGGATACCCGGTACATTCCGGTTGAGAGTGAACACTCGGCGATGACTGCCTGTATCGGGGCCTCAATCACCGGTGTCCGCTCCTTCACGGCAACCAGCTCCCATGGGCTCCTCTACATGCACGAGATGCTCCACTGGGCGGCAGGTGCCCGCCTCCCCATTGTGATGGCAAACATCAACCGTTCCCTCGGTCCCGGATGGAATGTCTGGGCAGAACATACCGATGCCTTCTCACAGCGGGATACCGGATGGCTCCAGTTCTTTGTCGGCGATGTCCAGGAGGCATACGATACCACCCTGATGGCATTCCGCATAGCAGAGAACAATGGTATCCTCCTCCCGGTGATGGTGAATCTCGACGGGTTCCTCCTCTCTCATATCATGCAGTCGCTTGAGACCGTGGAGCCGGGCGATTATATCCCGCCGGTGCGGCTCCCCCACAGGATCGATCCGGAGAATCCGGCAGGCTATGGCGCGATGACCGGGCCAAACGATCACTTCAAATTCAGATGGGGGATCGAGAAGGCGATGCGCAACTCGCCGGCGGTCATCCGGGATGCGGAAGAGGAGTTCTTCAGGCAGTTCGGCCGGAAATATGGCCCGACCGAGGAGTACCGATGCGAGGATGCCGAGGTTCTCATCGTCGCACTCGGAACACTCGGCAAGGAGGCCGAAGTGGCGGTCGATCTTCTCAGGGATGCGGGTATCAAGGCAGGATCCATGCGAATCCGCTGGTTCAGGCCATTCCCTGACCTTGATATCGGGGGACGCGATCTCGTCGTCCTGGATCGCGGTTACTCATTCGGGTATGGCGGTGTCCTCTCCTCTGAGATCCGGTCGAAGTATCCGGGTGCCTCGATCTACTCCGTCGTCGCCGGACTCGGCGGCCAGGAGGTCACCTATGATGATATCGCCGGGTTCGTCCGGGATCGCCGGATGGGTGAAGAGTTCTGGTTCGGGGTTGATGCCTGATGTATGAGATCCGGATCCATTCACGCGGTGGACAGGGGGGCGTCACTGCCGCCCGTCTCATCGCGATGGCGGCTTTCCTTGATAAAAAGCATGCGACGGCCGCCCCGTTCTATGGAGCGGAACGGCGGGGCGCCCCCGTCGTCTCGTTTGTCCGTATCGATGATCATACCATCAAGATCTACTCCCAGATCCGATCTCCCGATCTCATCGTCGTCCTCGATGCAAGCATCATGGATGCGGTCGATGTCCTCCAGGGGATGAAGCCGGGGGGCCGTGTTCTGATCAACAGCCCCCACCCGGTTGATCTTCCGGGGGTCGAGGCTCTCACCATCGATCTCACCGGGATCGCCCTCTCCGTTGATCTCGTCGTCGCGGGGAGCCCGATCTTAAATACCCCTGTGCTTGGGGCGATTGCAAAGATGGGTATCATCACCCATGAATCTGCGCTCGCCGCAATCCGTGATATGTTTGCGGATGAGCGGAATGTGAAGGCGGCTGAGGCTGCATATGAGGAGTTGACGGTATGAGTGATCCTGTTGCGATGAGCAGACCCCGGCAGGGAGCTGCGGGAAAGACCGGAACATGGCGGACATTCCGGCCGGTGGTCGATCGTGAGGCATGTAACGCCTGCGGCCTCTGTGCGATGTACTGTCCGGATGCCTGCATCGATGCCGACTTCGAGATCGATCTCGATTTCTGCAAAGGATGTGGGATCTGTGCCCAGGAATGCCCCAAAAAGGCAATCCGGATGGACCGCGAAGAGCGGTGATCATCCCCCCAATCTCTCTTCTGCCCCCATACGAGGGTATAAATATTTTTAGTTCGTCTATATCCTTACAGTTCGTTGGTTTACGAACATAAGCCAGGTCCAGTCTCCGGGGAGTTCCGGGTCATGAGCACCATCTGCTCTCTGTTTTTTTTGGGCCGGTCCTGGATGTGAGGAAAGTCTATGGCAAATATCGTATCAGATGTAATATGCACCTTCTGCGGGACGCTCTGTGACGATCTTGAGATCGAGCTCTCCGATGACGGCAAGAAGATCAAGGAGGTCTATCATGCCTGTGCCATCGGTGCAGAGAAGTTCCTTCATGCTCAGGC
>NZ_JALJYG010000013.1 GCF_024170505.1 Methanocalculus alkaliphilus | reverse complement strand
ACCGATCATCGACAAAGACTCCTCTCCGGTACTTGACACACTGCACCAAATGGTAGTGCAAAGCATAGACCGAATGGGCGCCCTTATCTAATCGGTAGTCCATAGTTACTGTCAGGTGTGATGAACCATAAAGGTTGCGGGAGCTCGTAGACGGCTCTCATACCCCAGCTTGCGCAAGGGGACTTCTCGCATGTGGAGTTAAAAAAGAAAAAAGCCGAGAGGAGATGAGCAACTTGGGTTATTTAATGGATTAAAAATTCTCCCCCTACCCCGCATACACACTCTCCCCTCCCCCATAATACACATCATACACATGCTGAAAGACCGCTACCGTCTTCTCCTCATACAGCTCCGTCGTATAGACCTCCGGCAGGCACTCATCCAGCATGGTATTAATTGTCCGCCGGACATCCGAGAGCGTCTGCTGGCGTTTGCGCCAGTCAAGGACCAGCTTCTCCTCCTTCAGGGTGGCAAGGAGCTTCCGGGCGGTTGCCTTCACCCGCTTCCTCTCGGCGGCAGAGAGCTCGATCATCGGTTTTGTCAGGAGGTCAAAGATCGCCAGTTCCTCCTCATTGAGCTGTTCGCTGACGGTCCGCTGCTCCTCCTCGTTTAAGCTCTTTGTGAAGGCGACGAGGCGGTGGAAGAATTCGTCGTCGCTCAGCTTCCCGGCATTATATTCTTCGATCATCTTCTGGAACTGCTCGAGATAATCCATCCGGGTGCGGTTGAGCCGGACCATCGCCATCAGTTTTCGGGCGACACTTCCCTTCAGCCTCTCGTTCATCGTCCTTTTTTTGCCTTGTCTGAACTTTTGGGCGAGCTCTTCAAAATCGATCCCACTGATGTCAATGAGCTGCTCTTCTCCATACCGCTGATCCGATTCCCGTATGGTGTAGCCATCGGTGGCTATCGACCGGTCAAGCAGCTCCCCGACCTGGTCCATCACGTTTGAGATATCAACCGGCGGCATGAGCGACCGGATACCATCGGCGATGAACCGGATCGGGGAGACCTGGGCGGCAAACCGTCTCGCCTCCGGATCAGGGAGGACCGCCTTGTACAGGCGCTGGGTCGTATTGGAACAGTCAAGGAAGCGGCGTTTGACATCTTCTGAGATAAGGAGGGCCTCAACAGCACGATCCTTCAGGGCGATGCGGTCAAATCCTTCGGCAGCCTGTATCGCATCGATATCGACATCATGCTCCTCGCAGAGGCTCCGGGTCTCGGAGAGTGCCTGCTGAAGTGCGGTAACGAGAGCGGATTTATCCTCCACCGGAGTATCGCCCTCCCCCCCTGCACCATAGATGGCAAGCGCCTTCTCAAGATTCCTGAAGACCCCGACATAATCGACGATTAGCCCGCTCACCTTCCCGGGATAGACCCGGTTTGCCCGTGCTATCGTCTGCATCAGGGTGTGGTTTTGCATCGGCTTGTCGAGGTACAGGGTGGAGCAGCTTGGGACATCGAAGCCGGTTATCCACATTGCGCAGACGAAGACCAGCCGGAAGGGATCGTCCGACCGCTTGAACCGAGTCTCAAGATCCTCCTCGACCATCCGCCTGCGATGGGGCCGGATATCAAGCCCTTTCTCCGCCATCTCCGCGATTTCGTTCTGCCCCGGCGAGACGACGACCGCCATATCCGTCTCTCTCATCCAGGCGATGGTATCGAGGAGTTCCTGCCGGTCAGCACCCTCTGCCCCGGTGGATTCTGCAACAAGGTCACTGATCCTGGTATCCCAGTATCTCCTCACCTTCTCATACATCCTGATGGCGGTCGCCTTGTCGATTGCGATCACCATCGCCTTGCCCCGGAAACCCCGACCGGTGAAGTGATCGACGAGGTCGCGTGCAATTGCCTCAAGCCGGTCATCCCGCGTGATCAGGTGATATTCCCGTGCAAACTCACGCTCAAGCTTCTTCTCCTGTGCCTCATCAAGCTCGGCATCTTCGAGGAGTGCTGCCATATCCGTATTCAGGTTCTCGTTCGTCAGCTGGAGCTGCGGAATCCGGTTCTCATAATAGAGCGGGACGGTTGCACCATCATCCACCGACTGCTTGAAGTCATAGACGCTGATATACTCACCAAAGACCTGTCGGGTCCTCTCTTCTGTGGCGATCAGCGGGGTGCCGGTGAAGGCGAGGAAGGCGGCATTCGGAAGGGCGGTCCGCATATTCATTGCAAGGGTATCGTACTGGCTCCGGTGCGCCTCGTCGGTGATGACGATGATATCCCCCCGTCTGGAGAGGACCGGGTGCCTCTCTCCTTTATCAGTCCTGAACTTGTGAATGAGGGTGAAGACGTACCGGTGATCCTCGGTGAGCAGCTGCCGGAGATGGAGGCTGTTCTCTGCCTGGGCCCTGTTCTCCGTGACGACCCCTGCCGATACGAAGTTCCTGTAGATCTGGGTATCAAGCTCCTGCCGGTCGGTGACGATGACAAAGGTCCAGTTGCCGGGAACTCTCCGGAGGACCTTCTGGGCAAAGAAGATCATCGAGACGCTCTTGCCGCTCCCCTGGGTATGCCAGAAGACACCGAGCTTTCCATCCCGCTCCCGGATATCGGTGAGGGCGTCGATTGCATTATTGACACCGAGGTACTGGTGATTCTTTGCGACCAGCTTGATGAGGCCCCCCGGGATCTCCTGGAAGAGGGTGAAGTTCTCGACGATATCGAGGAGGCGGTCCGGTGCACAGATCCCATGGAGCATCGTCTCAAGCGAGATACGCCCCGGCTCCTTCTCACTCCCCACCTTCTTCCATTCGGCAAAGTGTTCCCATCCCGCAGTGACGCTCCCCACCCTGCTCTGGCTTCCGTTTGAGACGATGATCATCGCATTTGGCTGGAAGAGCCGGGGGATGGTGTCTTTGTAATCCCGGATATTGCCGGAAAATCCCGTCTCAAGCCTGCGGTGGGCGGCTTTCAGCTCGATTATGAGGAATGGGATGCCATTGACGAAGCCGACGAGATCGGCCCGCCGGGTGTGCATCTCCCCGGTGACCCAGAACTGGGAGCAGAGGAGGTAGTCGTTGTTTCTGCTCTTCTCCCAGTCAATGATCCGCAGAAGCTCAATCGTCTCGCCATCGCCATCCGGGTCCGGAACCGGTACCCGGATACCATTCTTCAAGAGGTGATAGATCTCCCGGTTGGCGGCGGCCATGCTCATTCGGGAGCGGTCACGGGTGAGATCCGCAATTGCTTCATGGATTGCCTCGATGGGTGCATCCGGGTTGAGCCGGAGCAGGGCTTCACGCAGATTTCTCTTGAGGATGACCTCGGATTTCGTCTCCCTGCCAAGGGTGCTGACACCGTGATCAAACTCGTCATAGGCGTTGATCGCCTCCCAGCCAAGCTCCCTGAAGACTGCAATGGCGGGCTGCTCAACGAGGTCATTCTCTGTATATCCGGCAGGGGTCATCTCTCCTCCTCCTCAGCTGCTTTGATGAGTGCACGCCCGGCGGCGGTGGTGCGGTACCGCTGCTTTGGGCTGCGTGGTTTATCGGGGATTGTTCGTTCAATCAGACCCTGTTCAAGAGCGGGTTGTAGATATTCTTTGAGAAAGTGGACACGGTCATTAAAATTGAGTTTGATTTGAAGTTCAGATGCTGAAGCATCATCTAATGCACACCGTAACAGGTTGATCACTTGTGGGGTACTTGTGGGGTACTTGTGGGGTGCTTGTGGGGTACTTGCGGGGTGCCTGCTCGTCTCTCCACTGCCATCATCCTTCTCAGCAGTCGGCATCGGATAGAAGATCGCGGAGAAGAAGCTCCCTGAACTGAACTCCGGCGCGGGATAGCCAAGAGCCGTGGCACCATCCCGCATCCGCTTGATCCCGGTCCCGGCTTTTTCGATGTAGGCTATCCGATGAAGGAGATCTGCGATGAGCGGGTTTCTCCGGACACTCTTATGGCCGAGATCCGAAACCAGCATCCCTTTCGGGAGCCCGCCGGGGCTTGAGACCTCGATTCTGTCAGTGAAGATCTCCACAAAGACATTTGCCCCCTCGATGAACCAGTCCCGGTGCATGACGGCGTTTGTGATCGCCTCCCGGAGGGCAGCCATCGGGTACTCGGGGATATCCTCCCGCTGGAGCTTCTCGATCCTATACGCGGTCCGTGTGTTCCGTTCGATGAACCGGAGTGCATCCTCGATATCCGCGATGATGCCGCCGTCGAAGTCCTTCCGGTCAAGGATATGGACCTTGACAGTGCCTTTGAAGAGGAGGCAGGTGATGTATGCCTGGTTGAAGAACCGGCGGGGCTCTTTTGCAAAGAAGAGGACACCGGCGTTCCTGAAGAGCAGCCTCCCCCCTGATCGTTCTGCCGCCTCGATATTGACGAGGATATCCTCGACCGATCCGTCCCGGTAGATGCTGCTCTTTCCAAGCCAGTTCCTGAATTTATCGGTATCAAAGTCCTCAGGATAGGAGAACCGGGTGCAGACGGAGTGATCGAACCGGATCGCCCCCTCCTTCTGGAAGAGATCCCGGATCTCGTTTCTGGAGAGCTTCTGCGAGACCGCCCCAAGCCGCCAGAAGAAGCCGTCACTGCACTGGACCGGCTTCTCTGCACTCTCCCGGACGGTCACCACGGTCACCTCGCCGATCCGCTCAAGCAGAACCTTTACCGGGGGATCGCATTTCCGTGCGATATCCTGAATTCTGGCACGGAGATCGTTTCTGTCGGGAATACCCCTGACGGTCCCGTCATCCCGCACCCCAAGGAGGATACGCCCCCCGGCGGTGTTGGCAAATGCGACCAGCTCACGGGCGAAGGAGTCGTTCACTCGCTCCTTGTACTCGAGCGTGACGCCTTCGCCCTCCTGGAGAAGGATGGTGAGATCGGCGGGGGTGGTCATGTCATGGCAGCCTCGGGGATTGTGATATTCAGATCGGAGACATCCACCTCACCGGAGATGAGCCTGGGGAGGAGGAGATCGCGGGTGGTGCGGAGGGTGGTATTTTTTCTTTGTAAAGTGAGTTTAAAATTTAAAAAACCAATCACGTATTTATAAAATTTATTTAATATTGTACCTTCAGGAAATATCAAATCAAATTTTTTTAATTCGGATATATTAAAAGTTGTCATATTAGTCCCTCCGGATTTTAGAGACTGGATTTTTGCTTGCCCTTCAGGTGAATTCATCAAGTAATAAAGAAAAGCCATATTAGCTACGTTTGAAGAACGACATATTGACATATGTTGATCAACGGCCCATTTATTATCTGGATGCAAAAAAAAATGAACTCTCCCGATTGTTCCTTCACCAAGGCAATTAATTAAAAGATCTCCTGTTCGAGCCAATTTTTTTTCTGGAATGTTAAGATTAATATTTAATTCCTTAAGGTATTCAACTTTAATCTCATTACCCGCATTAGATTTTTGATTGATTATGTAACGGTCGCTTTTATTTTGATACTTCGGGGTAATACCTCTTGAGATAAAATCACTTAACTCATCAACCGTCTTCACCTCCCACCCCTCCGGAATCCGCCCCAGAGGCGAGTCCACAAACCGGGCGTGCTCGTGGCCGGGGAAGCGGAATTTGACGAACCACTCGCGGTAGAGGTTCTGCGCCATCTCCTCGAGGATTTTGATGCGCCGGGTGTTGTTCTCGATGAGATCATCATAGGCGGAGAGGATGGCGGCGATCTTTCGCTGGGTGGGGAGGGGAGGTAGTTCAAACTCATAGTTCCGAATTGAATCAAGAGTGATTGCAGCTTGGCTTGCAGCTCCTTGTGCGGTACCTACAATATAAAAACGAAAAATGGGAGACCTCAATAAGTAATATAGAAAAGATTTGCAAATAATCTCCTTTGGATCAAGTCGGACTGCATTTTGATTCAGCAGTGAATTATGAACAGAGTACGGAACACGAATACATTTCCCAACAACCGATGCTGGATTATTTGGCCATGATCCAACTGTTTGTATTACTACGTCGCCCTCTTGCAACTCATATCGAAGATATTTTTCTGCTATGTCATTGGGAATATTTGTAATCTTATTTGCATTAATTGAGTCATCTGTGAAGTCACTTACTTTAACAATAGGGCGCCCCTCATCACAATACCAAGAACTTTTGAAAGCAAATCCTTTCTGTGTACTGATCACATCATTTAGTTTGGTTTTTTTCCAATCATTTTTAAAGGACATTAGTTCTCTCCTTGAAAAAATAATTGTAAACAATAAAATTGACCGACTTATTATCTTCTGATTTTTCCAAAGGAATCGTGCTTTTGTGTAGCATACATGCTACCTTCGTCCAGAGAGCGCTAACATTCAACCCATCAAGCCTGCAATTCCCGATGCTGGAATTGCATTGAAGAGGTTCTTTGAAGATGATGAATTCCCTTAAATATGAAATTTCCAATTGTCTCGACAGTGTAGAGACAATCTGTTCGCCGTATCTGGCTCTTTCACCAGTAAATACCTCTTCATTGATATGTCTGCCAACCCGCCAGTAGAGTAGCGTCAGGGAGGCATTGACCGCAATAGAAACGCCTTTACGTGTCTCTTCGATTAAGATGCGCAGTTCTTGCAGAAGAGCGATTTCTATAGGTGGGGAATCAGGTTCATTCGTTACTGAAACGATCTCCTCCTTCCTCATCACTCCCCCTCCAACAACTTCCCCACATTCTCCGCGATCCGCTCCTCAAGCTCCCTCGCCTCCAGATTCAACAACTCCAGCTCCTCGTTCAGCTCCTCGAGCCGCTCCCTGAAGTCGAAGTCATCCTCCTCCCGTGCCTTCACCCCCACATACCGGCCAGGATTGAGGCTGAAGCCCTGTGCCTCCACCTCGTCGATCGTCGCCACTTTGCAGAGACCGGGGATATCGATGTAGGTGTTCTCCGGGAAGTGCTCAGCCATCAGCTCCGCACTTTCGTGGAGGTTCTCTGCCGCCTCGCCCCGGTAGAGACGGGCGATATTTGCGAGGAACTCGATCTGGGCGGGTGTCCAGTCCCGGTGGGCACGGTCCACCTGGGTGTAGATATGGCGTGCATCGATGAAGAGGATCTGGTCGGCCCGATCGGTCTTCCGCTTTGCCTTGTCAAAGAACCAGAGGGTGCAGGGGAGGGTGACGGTATAGAAGAAGTTCGAGCCGACGGCGACCATCACATCGACGGCACGGTCGGCGATGATCTGCCGCCGGATATCGCATTCAGAACTGCGGGCGTCAGATGCCGAGTTCGCCATCACAAAGCCCGCCCGCCCGTTCTCATGTAAGGCACTGTAGAAGATCTGTATCCAGAGGTAATTGCCGTTATCCACCCTCGGAAGGCCGAAGGGGAACCGGGGATCATCCTTCAGCCGCTCCTTATCAACCCGGTCCACATTGAAGGGGGGATTTGCCATCACGAAGTCGAACCTGCCGGGTGCGTTGTGGAGATCCTCATAGTAGGCGTTCCCCTCCCGGATATCGCCTGAAAGACCGTGAACGGCGAGGTT
Organism: Methanocalculus alkaliphilus; assembly: GCF_024170505.1. NCBI lineage: Archaea > Methanobacteriati > Methanobacteriota > Methanomicrobia > Methanomicrobiales > Methanocalculaceae > Methanocalculus > Methanocalculus alkaliphilus. The sequence goes on along the minus strand of NZ_JALJYG010000013.1, from coordinate 56,850 downwards.
CATCTTCCCGAGCCGGACGGTCTCGCCGACCTTCTCCTGGCCAAAGACACTCAGCTCGGAGCCCGGATTCTTCCGGTGCTCCTCGACGAACCGGGCGCTCTGGACAAACATGCCCCCGGATCCACAGGCGGGATCATAGATTCTTCCGTGGAACGGCTCGATGATGGCGACGATCAGCCGGACGAGGGCGAGCGGGGTGAAGAACTCCCCTCCCTTCTGCCCTTCGGCACGTGCGAAGTTGCCGAGGAAGTACTCATAGATCCTGCCGAAGGCATCCCCCTCGATATCCATCGGCACCGAGTTCATCGTCTTAAGGAGTTCCTTCAGAAGGGCATTCTCGAAGCGATTGTAGGTCTTGGGGAGGACATCCTTCAGATCCGGGTTCTCGGCCTCGATTGCCCGCATCGCCTCGTTGATCGCTTCTCCGATATGCGAGCCCTCCGTGATCATCATCAGCTGTGAGAACCGGGCCTTCTCCGGCAGGTACAGGACACCCTCTGCCTTATAATCATCAGGGCCGATCTTTCGCCTCCCGCTCCCCCCGCCTTCAATCCTCGCTGCCGCCGCCTGGAACCGGTGATCAGCATACCGGAGGAAGACGAGCCCGAGAACCGGGACAGAGTATTCGGATGATTTCAGCTTGGAGTTGGCACGCAGCTCATCGGCTGCTGCCCAGAGCCGGGATTCGATATGGTTTCCGTTGTTGTTCATGGAGTTGCTACCTGTCTGTGTTATAAGGCTGAGTGGTGAGATGGGTAATCGGCAACGGGATCTGCCATATCCCCGCATATCTCGTCTGAATGATTACTCTCTCAGCAAGAACGATAAAGACTTTTATTTCTCATTCCATCTTCAGGATCGCTCAAGCCCCGAAGGTCTTTACCGAACCCGTTCCCAAATGCCAATGTATCGTTATATGCTCTCAAAAGGGAAATCATCATCTTATGCGGTCCCTGTCTGTATCAATAGAGAATACCCCTGAATCAGAATCAAATTATGAGACATAGAGACTTTATAGTATAATGGGGCATATGGGTAATGAGGTCAGGATTATGTTAGAGATAAAACGCCAGTATATCGTTTCAGAGGATAACAAGGCCGTCAGCGTGGTGATCGATATCTCAACATTCGAAAAGATTGAATCGATTATTGAGGATTATGGGCTTGAAAAATACATCCACGAATCTGATGAAGAAGAACCTCTGGATCGCAACCAGGCTCTGAAATATTACAGAAAACTAAAGGAATCTGCCTGAAATGCCAGATTGTTTCTATAAAAAGACATTTCTGAAGGATCTGTCAAGAATTCAGAACCTTTTTCAAAAATGTATTGAAGAGATAGTTTTTTGAGAAAATTCCGGATTCTGATGACATCTTTTCTGACTTCGACATCAGCCGGATGAGAGGTATGCCGGGGTATTTCAGGATTCGCATTGGCAGTTACAAGATCGGCTTTGAACTGACCGATGACGGCCGCATAATCTTTCACCGGGTAAAAAGCAGGGAAGAGATATACTCGGTTTTCCCCTGAATAGGAGGTCAACGACCCCCACCCTGATTGTCTCGACAGTGTAGAGACAATGATTGACCAGGGAGAAAACTGTCTATTCGAGCCGGAGATCCAGCCTGGAATGAGTATGCATCTCATCGGCAGCGACCCAGAGCCGGGATGCGATATGGTTTCCGTTGTACTTCATCAACATCTATCTTCCGATCATCATTTCGCCCCCTCCGGTGGCGATACACCCCTTACATACCAATCAAAATCAGGCACCCCCCGAGGATACAGACAACCAACGCACCGAGATTCATCCCTGCCTCCCTGCCGACCGCCGCCCGCTCCTCCGTGGATGAGATCAGCCCGGCGATCCCGGCGGCAAGCGGAAGGAGGGCGGGGATGAGGAACCACCCGGCCGGGAAGGAGACCGACACCCCGCCTGCCAGGGCATATCCCAGGTAGCACAGAGACGCCGCCGCCCCCGCTCCGGCGATGATCTGGCGTGCCCTCCGTCTCCCAAACCGTGTCACAATATTGCGCTTCCCTGACCGGAGATCAACCTCCCGGTCCGGGAGCTCGACACTGAGGATGAAGAAGAGGCCGAGGAAGAGGAGCGGGATCGAGAAGAGGAGAAAACCGCCGCTGATCGTCCCTGCCATGACGAAATACCCGCTTGCGGGGAGGAAGAAGCCGAATGCCAGCAGGGTTGCCACCTCCCCAAGGCCCCGGCTGCAAAACCGGAGGGGCGGGGCCGAGTAGGCCCAGGAGAGGAATATCCCCCCAAGAACAAACGGGATGAAGAGGGGATTCCAGGAGAAGGCGGTGACAAACCCGATGGCGAGGAGGAACGATGCACCCGAGAGGAGGATGGCGGCTCCAAGGGCATACCCTGCCAGATGCGGCCGCACCGGGAGGATTCCGGTCCCCCCGGAGACCGGAGAGCGGACAGCCGGATCATCGGATGAGCGGTCATAATACTCATTACTATAACTGACACTGAGATGGGCGGCCGCAACGACGGCATACCCCCAGAGGAACCGCTCGGGGCTGAAGATACCCCCTGTGGAGAGAGAAAAGAGGGCGCCGAGCAGGAAGAGGAAGAAACCGGCGACAAGGAACTGCGGCCTCCCGATCCTGACAAGATCGACGATGGCTGACACGCTGATACCCGGTTCCGAGCCGGACCGTACCTCCTGCTTCATGATAAGAAGAGCATCGGAACCGGCTTTATAGTTTATCATGGGAATGCCGGACCACCATTTGCCGCCCACCCCGGAATGCTCGTCTATCGTCGAAGAGACCCCGTACATCCATCCACAAAATATATATTCGTAAACATCCGAACTATTCATTATGACAGTAACGTGTGGCGACCAGCCAGGACCAGGCAGATACGTCTGCAAGAAGTGTGGAAAGTCGATTAACCTTGAGTCTGCGGATGAGAAGATCTATCCCTGCCCCCTCTGCCAGTACTGCGAGTATAAGCAGGGCTGATCAACACCCCCATTCCATACCACATACCCCTCTCCCACCCATAAACTGCATCCCTTCGGTGGCGGCTGCCAGAGACGCCACCTCTTTTCTCACCCCGGAAACCGGGCTATGGTACCACCCACCGGATAGCGCCATATATCCCAAGGCCCACCAGCGCAGCCCATGCCGGGAAGACGAGGTTCATCGCACCGGCGGCAACCGAGACCAGAACAACCGTGAGGCCGAGGACCCTGGCCGTCTGCACCCGCATCTCATCAAGTACCCCATGCCCCCGATCATCCCGGGAACGGATCGAAGCCCCCCTGAGGATGACGATACCAAAGAGAAGGGGGGCGGCGAGGAGCAGGAGAAAGCCCGACGAAGTGGCAGGCAGATCCGCCCCGGCGAGACCCCCCCCGCCCCTCATCAGAATAGACAGCATCACAAGGAGCGTCCCGGCCGCAAACCAGATCTGCCGGGGGTTGCCGCTCCGCAACCGCCAGTCAAGGAGGAATGCAGCAGCCGCTGCCGGTCCCGCAATCCATACCCCGGCAGAGACCAGCCATCCGGAGAGGAGGAGGATGGCGGCAGAATCGAGGACTCCAGCCGGCAGACCGGTCGTCCGGTTCACCACCCGGAGAAGGAGGAGGAGGAAGAGTGGTGCAAGGAGGCCATGGACCGGAATGAAGACAAGGAGAGGGATGGATATCGCAGCCGGAAGAAAGGCGGCATACTCCGGGTCAGGGTCGAGCTCCCTGGCGATGGCCCATGCAAGAAAGACGACGACTGCTGCGACCAGCCCCGAGATGAACGATTCAGACGGAGCGGATCCCAGGTACAGATACACACCTGAGCCTCCGGCGAAGACCAGGAGTATCAGGATGATGATCGCCCGGTTCGTCGGATACGAGGGATCGACGGGGCGGGCGATGGTTGTCAGCTGCTGCATGGTATCCTCTCGTATTCAGATGATCGCACCATAAGATGCAGGAGAAGAAAGAGCTTTCCGGAATGAGAAGAGCCCCCCTCCTATCCCGGCAGATACGCATCCATACATCCGAGGAACCGCTCCACCGTCTCCGTCGCATAGGGCCCCTCCTCATATCCCGTCATCAGCGTCAGCCTCCCCCTGAAGGTGGAGGCGACGAGGAGAAACCCATACGGCCAGCAGACGCAGGGGAGGGTCTGGACATCCCGGATCTCCGGGAGGAGATCTTCTCCCCCGGTGAGATCATCAGGATCAATAATACCCAGATTTGAGAAGACCGGGTTCTTCAGCCCCTCCTCGGCATGGCCCCGGGCGATCGCATCAAAGAACTCTTCCACAGCAGGCATCCCCCCCTCCAGAAGCGTCTCATAGAAGAGGATGCAGGCAAGGCCGAGATCCCGCTGCTTCTTCCGGGCCATCACCGCCGTCACCTCGCCGATGATATCCGCAAGCCCCGCACCCTCATCGAGAGAAAGCGTGATCTGAAAGGATACCGACGAATTCCTTGGGAGATCGCCGGTATCCATGCAGTGGTGCCGCCGGAGATCGGCAGAGCTCATGATCGACCGAGGTTCGCCATGATCACACAAATCGGCCCGTATCTTTTTGAGAGCCAGGAAGTAACAGCCGATGAGGATATCATTTACCGTTGCCCCATGCTTCCGTCCAAACGCCTTCACAGCATCGAGCCGTTCTTGTGAAAATCTCCGGTATGCGATCTTCGGCTCCCCTCTGCCGGTGTATGCATACGGAAAGCCCCACCGGTCGATGAAGGGCTCCTCATCCCGGAGTGCCTGCCGCCGTTCATCCTCCGTGTAGAGATCGAGGATCTGATCCATCCCCCGGTCATAGGAATCAAGCCTGGGGGGCCGGTATGCCGGATCTTTCATCAGATTCCGGTAGATTGAAAGAAGCTGCCGGGTGACGATCCCAAGCCCACCGGCATCACAGAACCCATGGTGGCAGGTGACAGAAAGGGTATCGCCATCCCCCCTGCGGTACAGCCTCACCAGCACCTGCGGTCCCTTCCGGGGATCGATGGGTGGCGGGGGGCGGGGGAGGGGTCCATCCCCGGCCCCGGTCACAACCGAGAATGCCATCGCCCAGGCATCCTCGGGGATTGCCTCCCAGACCGGGAGATCGCCATCCTCAGCAAACCGTGCTCCAAGGTACGGATTCGATCCGATCAGCAGCATCGTCGCCTCCCGGAGAACCCCGGCATCGAGGGCGCCATCAAAGACAACAATCCTGTGCATCGCCGGATCAAAGAAACGCTCGAATGAGACATTGAAGATATCAAACGTGGAGGCGGGATAGCGGATCGGTGCGGCCATCATCCACTATTCTGCCCGGTGCACCATAACTGCTTGTATCCCTCTTCACCCCGACCGATAATTATAAAATAGATCCAATAGACCTAATCACGTGCTTTTTAATGAAAATAAAAGCAATTGAATCCGCAGCAGTCATCCTGATCCAGATCATCCTCATCGGATATCTCATACAGGCATACCTTCATCAGGATATGCTCAGGGTTCTCTTCGTCCTCCTCACCATTGCTCTCATCATCCTTCCATTTGGTATTGAATGGTATCTCTCGATAGATCTCCCCACCGGCACAAAGGGAGCTGTTGGACTGGCACTCCTCATCCACAGTGCCGGGGGAATCGCCCGGTACTACTGGATATATGCTCCATGGTATGACAAGATAGCCCACCTCGCTTCAGGATTTGCACTCGGGCTGATCATCTTCACTGTATTCTGCATCCTCAGTCTCCGGGGAGTCGGGGTACGCCCTCCGGGGATCTACCTTGGGATCATCATCCTCGTCTTCCTCCTTGGTGCCGTCTGGGAGATCGGCGAGTTGTTCATCGACAGCATCTTTCAATCATCCTATAATCACGGGTATATTGACACGGCCCTGGATATGCTTGCAAATACCATCGGCTCCCTCCTCGCAGCGGCCTATGCACACCATCTCATCCTTACGATACCCGATGGTGAGAAGCTCTCGTTCATCATAGCCAGGGACCGGTAGCCCCCTTCTTGGTCGATCCAGATGCAGGAATATGCGAGGAAGAGCAGAAGGGGTCAAAGAACCTGCGCACCTGCCTGTAATGAATGAAGGTACAGACGGACAATGCTGTGGAATCTGCTACAATACGGGATATATAACCTCTGATTCCTAAAAAGAGAGCCAATACGAAGGACATAGCCTCCATACAAGGAGGTACTCCAACAGATTGCACGACAAGCTCCCAGACTGCTTTTGTACCATATCCCGGATCTCGGGGAGTAAGGCAGAAGCTATTTGTCACTCGGCGGGGTAATAGTAGAATAAAGGTCATTTTCCCAGTATTCAGTACAAGATGACCCACAAATGAGGCTTTTTATGAAACGCACCATCAATGTTGTATCCCTGGACCAGACACCGATTGAAGAGCAGCAGATCGAACTCGTCGAGCGCAAGTGTATCGGCCACCCCGACAGCATCGCCGATGGCGTCGCCGAAGCGGTCAGCCGGGCACTCTGCCAGGAGTACGAAGACCGCTGCGACGGTGTCCTCCACCATAACACCGATCAGGGCGAGGTCGTTGCAGGTGCCTCCATCCCCTCGTTTGGCGGCGGAAAGATCGTCCGGCCGATCTATCTCCTCCTGACAGGCAGGGCAACCAAACAGTTTGAAGGCCATGTCATCCCGACCGATGCAATCTCTGTCGAGGCAGCACGGAAGTATATTGCAGAGACCCTCCCGACCCTGAACATGGACCGGGACATCATTGTGGACTGCAGGATGGGGGATGGTTCAACCGATCTCCGGGATGTCTTCAAGCCATCAGGAGCCAGCCCGATCCCGCGTGCCAATGACACCTCGTTTGGTGTCGGACATGCCCCCTTCTCCGAGGTCGAACAGATTATCCTCGCCATGAACCAGGAGATCGCTGATACGCTTCGCCCAAAGCATCCGATGATCGGCTATGACATCAAGATCATGGGACTCCGAAACGGCGACCAGATGACCTTCACCATCGCCTCGGCAATGGTGGACCGGTACTGCTCATCCATGGACGACTATGTCAACATGACCGCCCTCATGCAGGAGGAGCTCAAGGCAGTTGCCCGGAAGCACACCGGCAGGAAGGTCGAGGTTGCCGTAAACACTGCCGATGACATCAAAAATAACAGCATCTTCCTCACCGTAAACGGCACCTCCGCAGAGATGGGGGATGACGGCTCCGTCGGGCGTGGCAACCGGATCAACGGGCTCATCACCCCGAACCGGCCGATGAGCATGGAGGCTGCAAGCGGGAAGAACCCGATCAACCATATCGGGAAGATTTACAATCTCCTCGCCACCGAGATCGCACAGGAGGCCTGCATGAAGGTCGACGGGATCACCGAGATGTACGTCCGTCTCCTCTCCCAGATCGGAAAGCCCATCGACCAGCCCCTTGTCGCCGGCGTTCAGATCATCCCGGAGAAGGAGGCTGACTTTGCCGCACTCTCCCGTGATGTTGAGGAGATCGTCAATGAGAGGCTGGCAAACATCACCAGTATCACCGAGAAGGTCATCAAAGGCGAACTGAAGACCTTTTGAGAGGCGGAGTGCGGCTGGAGGAACCTTCCTCCAGCCAGCGATCATCATAGCTTATCTCCGATAGAATACCAGATTTAATAGAGAGGGAATCAGATGTTTCAATTACCAGACTATATCGGACCCTGTGCATTCGGCATCAAAATGGGGGTTATCGTGCCGGGAACAGATCTGCAGGAGATGATCCTTGCGGATATCACAAGAATGGATGCAGACGGGATGCTTGAGGACTGTGATGTCCTTGCCATCACCGAATCGATCGTTGCCCGTGCCCAGAATAATTTTGTCAACATCGACGATGTCGCAGCAGAGATCCGAAGCCTCCTCTCCCTCACCCCGGAGAGCAGGATTGGCGTGGTCTTCCCCATCGCGAGCCGCAACCGGTTCTCCCCCATATTAAAGAGCATTGCCCGGGCGGTCCCACACGGTGAGGTGATCGTCCAGCTCTCCTTCCCGGACGATGAGGTAGGGAACCAGATAATCCCGGCAGATGTGGCAATAGAGCTTGGGGAGAAGCATGGAGGCCTGATCAGGTCCGGCGACCTTCCACGGGAGTTCACCCACCCGCTGACCGGGGTCAACTACATCGGCCTGTATGAGTCGATCATCCGGGAGGCAGGAGCCACACCGACCGTCTTCCTCTGCAATGATCCGACACGGATCGCAGACTTCACTCCTGATGGCGTCATCGCTGCCGACATTCATACACGGGAGAAGACAAGGGCAGCACTCTCTGCTCTCATACCCAACTGCTGCACCCTTCAGGATATCTGCAGCAAGGGGACCTCATTACCAGGTTCCGAATGGGGACTCCTCGGGAGTAACATGTCCTCGGAGGAGAGGCTGAAGTTGGCCCCGCATCTCGCCGATCTCTTCGCCTGCACCCTTCAGGATGCGATCCTGAAGAAGACCGGCAAGCATCTTGAGATTATCGTCTACGGTGATGGAGCATATAAAGATCCAAGTAGCGGCATCTACGAACTCGCCGACCCGATTACCACCTTCGGCGCCACCCCGGGGATCGGCGACAGCCTCCGTGAGGGATTCAAGATGAAGTACCTGGTTGATATGTTCCATGCCGAGGGGAGATCAGAAGAAGAGATAACAAAACTCCTTGAGGAAGAGTACAAACGTGCACGGGAGATCCACTGTATCGAATGTGAAGGGACGACACCCCGGAATATGAAGGACGTTCTGGCAAGCCTTGCCGACCTCGTCAGTGGTTCCGCAGATGCCGGCACACCGATGATCCTGATCAAAGGGATCCATAACAAACACTGAAAAATCACTTTTTTTCTCATCAGAACGACTCGCGCAGCCGTTTCAAAGGAGTATTCCAGTCGCTACTGGAAGAAGAAGCACCTATATCCTATATATCCGGAAGAGAGCGGTTATCCCACGCCATATTCAGAAGGGGGTGCCATTCTGCATAGCTTTCATGAGGGAAGAGAGAGATCAGGCCAGAAGAAATCCTCTATTTTGGTCATTGTTTGAGAAATACACCCCGAAAAACCTCATTTGATATAAAGGTACCCAATAAATACTTTGAATAAGGGGTATCTAAACTGGTATCGGTCTGATATGGCCTTTTGTTCATCACCGGATAACCGGGGTGAACGGAGTTTCATTATGATTTTGAAGAGGTTTGGTATCCCGGTATGTATGGGCCTTCTCATCCTCTCAGGCATCCTCATCGCTGGATGCATGGGTGACGAAGCAGAACCAAGAAAAGAGATCTCAATAGGATATGTCACATGGGACTGTGCTATCGCCAGCACCCATATCATTGAGGAGGTCTTTACGCAGGCCGGATATGATGTTGAGATCATCGCCGTCGATGCAGGACCGCTCTATGCAGCACTTGCAAGCGGTGATGTCGACTTCACCACGAATGCATGGCTCCCGCATATTCATCAGCACTTCTGGGAAGAGTATGGTGACAGAATCGATTATGTCAATGCAAATATCGAGGGATCAGGGCGGCATGGGATCGTCGTCCCCGCCTATGTCACCATCGACTCCATCGAGGAGATGAACACTGTCGCCGACAAATTTGATCACCGGATCATCGGTGTCGAGCCGGGGGCAGGTGTCATGACGATGACCGAGAATGCCATCGAAGGCTATGATCTCGATTACAAACTTGTCGCAAGCAGCAGTGCCGGCATGGCTGCCGAACTCAGATCCTCCATCAACAATGAGAAATGGGTTGCAGTGACGGGATGGAGCCCGCACTGGAAGTTCGGACGCTTCGATCTGAAGTTCCTCGACGACCCACGGAAGGAGTACGGAGAGTTTGACGACATCGTCACCCTTGCCCGTATGGATCTTCGAGAGGATGATCCCGAGGCGTACGGAATCCTTGAACGCTTCCAGTGGACCGCTGATGATATCGCATCTGTCATGACCGATATCGAATCCGGAACTCCGGCAGAGGAAGCCGCTCAGGCATGGATCAATGCCAACCAGGCAACAGTCCATGGATGGATTGGAGATAACTAACCCCTTTTTTTCCGGTCATTCCACCGGCTGATCCGATGAGACAAAGAGAATAGAATCAATTTGGAGGTATCTGATGACATCAGAAGAATATATCGAAGTCACCCAACAGTTCTACGATGGCGCAATTCACGAGATGTATAAAGAATGCTGGGGTGGAGAGAACCACCATCTCGGTATCTTTGATGAGACCGATGACTTCTTTGAAGCAGCAATCAAGGCAAACGAGAATCTGGTGGGGAGGCTCTCCATAACCCCACAGACGGTCATCCTCGATGTCGGAAGCGGGTTTTGCGGTCTTCCACGGTATATAGCCAAAAATACTGACTGCAAAAAGGTCTTCGGGCTGAATCTTTCAGAGAAAGAGAATGCGTACGCCCGGATGAAGAACGCACAAGAGGGTCTGGACGGGAGGATCACTGTCGTCGATGGGGACTACAACAACATGCCTTTCGCAGATGATGAGTTTGATATCCTGGTCAGCCAGGATGCGATGCTCCACAGCCCGGATAAGGGAAAGCTCGTCAGGGAGTGTGCACGTGTCCTGAAACCGGGTGGTACCTTCGTCTTCTCTGACATCCTTGAGATGGAGACCCTCAGCCGTGAAGAGGCTGAACGGGTCTATGCCAGGGTGAGGACATCGAATATTGCCACACACGACCTTTATAAAGAGAAGCTGAGAGAAGCAGGCTTTGAGATCCTTGAGATCCAGGATCTGGGGAGCGGCAACCTGGCCCGATCCTACCAGGAGGTCCATGATATCGTGGAGAGGAAACGGGATACACTCATCAACGAGAAAGGGGCTCCCGCTGGGATCATCGACGCTGCCCTTGAGGGACTCCGGTTCTGGGTCGAGAAGGGCTATGAGAAGAAGATCGGCTGGGCACTCTTCGTTGCCCGTCTCCGGAAGGAATAATCAAAAAGCAGTTCCCACAGGAAAAGAGAAGGAAGATAACAGAATAAAGAGAAGTTCATACAGACAGGGATAAACAATGCATACAGGTGAAGAAAAGATCCGCTGGGCGGAACAGTATATGCCGGTTCTCAGGGAGATCCGGGAGCGTTTTATCAGAGAACAGCCATTGAAAGGGATCGTCATCGGGATGGCACTCCATGTCGAGGCGAAGACCGCGGTCCTCACCCGGACACTTGCAGCAGGAGGTGCAGAGGTGCATATCACCGGCTGCAACCCGCTCTCGACCCAGGACGATGTGGCAGAGGCACTCAATGATGGGAACATTCATTGTTATGCGAAGCGTGCCTGCTCACATGAAGAGTATTATGCCGCAATCGACAAGGTCCTTGATGCCCGACCGTCGATCACCATCGATGACGGGATGGATCTCATCCACCATATCCATACAGGCAGGCGTGACATCCTCCCCGGGGTCCTCGGAGGCTGTGAAGAGACGACGACCGGGATCCACCGGCTGAAGTCGATGGCGGGAGAAGGAAAGCTCGAATTCCCGGTGGTTGCCGTCAACGACACCCCGATGAAGCACTTCTTCGACAATGTCCACGGCACCGGCGAGAGTGCGCTCACTGCCATTATGGCAACGACCAACAACCTGATCGCAGGAAAACATCTCGTCGTCGCCGGATACGGGTACTGCGGCCGGGGTCTTGCAACGAAGGCACGGGCACTCGGTGCACGGGTCATCGTCACCGAGATCGATCCCCGCCGTGCCCTCCAGGCGCACTTCGACGGTTTTGATGTGATGACGATCAGGGAGGCGGCACCCATCGGTGAACTCTTCGTCACCACAACCGGGAATGTCGGCATCCTGAAAGAGCCGGAGTTTGCCCTGATGCGTGATGGTGCAATCCTCTGCAATGCAGGACACTTCAATGTCGAGATTGATGTCGCATGGCTTGATGCAAACGCAGATGAGATCGGCCGCCGGGACGGGATCGACTCGTACACCTTCGGGGACCGGAAGATTCACGTCCTTGCAGAAGGACGGCTTGTGAACCTCGCCGTTCCAAAGGGGATGGGCCACCCGATTGAGGTGATGGATCTCTCCTTTGCAGTCCAGGCACTCTCAACAGAATACATGGTCAAACATGGAAAGAGCCTCGCCCCGGGTGTCCATGATGTACCGACGGCAATGGATGAGGAGATCGCACGGATCAAACTCGCATCCCTCGGCTGCACCATCGACACCCTCACCCCCGAGCAGGAGGAGTATATGGCCTCCTGGAATGTCGGGACATAAAAAAACTTTTTTTTTAAAAAAATTATGAGCGAATCTCGCCATTCACGGTGATCACGACATTCTTTATCGGGATTGCAACTCCCGCCTCTTCGAGAGCACGTTCGACGATATAATGAACGGCACTGCAGCAGGGTACCTCCATATGGGCAATGGTTAGTGATCGGATCGTATGGAGGGTGAAGATCTCAACGAGAATCTGAATATACCCCTCAAGGTCAGTATCCAGTTTCGGGCAGAGGTTGACCACGACCTTATCCTTGAGGAGCCCTGCATGGAAATTTCCATACGCATACGGAACGCAGTCTGCCGAGATGAGGAGATCGGCATCATCAAAACAGGGTGCGGCCGGGTTGATAAGCCGGAGCTGGACCGGCCACTGCCGGAGCTCTGAATGTACCTCCTTCATTCCTGGCGTTCCCGTATCGTCCCGGCTGATGCTCCGGGATGCCGTTCCCGGACAGACACCATGAGAGCACTGGCACTCCTGCGGCCCCCTCTCATGATAGGGAACCGGAATGTCATGCTCCTGGAGATAGGCTATCGCCTGTTCATAGAGGTCCATCTGATCATGTTCATCAAGGTGCGCAAGATGAGCCCTGATGACCCCCTCCCCCTTCGGGACGATGGTTCGCATCACAGCCCATTCGTCATATGGCTCGGCCTCCCGTTCGATAACCGAGATCGCTCCTTCAGGACAGGTCCCGATGCAGGCACCGAGTCCGTCGCAGAAGAGGTCGCTGACCAGCCGTGCCTTTCCGTCAATGATCTGTATCGCCCCTTCCGGGCAGTCGGGGATACATTCGCCGCACCCGGTGCAGAGCTCTTCATTAATACTGATGATCTGTCGCTTCATGGTTCACCACTTAAAGGATGCATTTCTTGCAGTCCTGCTCACCGCAGGGGATGTTATCGATCTTCCATTTGAGTGCCCAGCGTTTAATATCACGGATCAGATCAACGATCTCAAGGCCGCTCTCGGTCAGGCAGTACTCTGAGCGGACCGGAAAGACGCTGGTATCAATACGGCGGGTGAGGAGCCCCTCTTCCTCAAGCTCCCTCAGCCGCTCAGAGAGGACCTTCGGGGTGATTCCATCCAGGGAGGTCCGCAGCTCGGAAAACCGGCGGGTGTAGGCTTCGCCTTTGTACAGCTCAAGGATGATTAAGAGCATCCACTTCTTTGAGAGGTATCGGACCGTCAGATTGACTGTACACCCTTCCTGCATGGTATAGTATTGGAAACTCCCCTCTATTTATAATATAGTATGTAATAGGTATCTTGTATCAAAAAGATATCAAAGGGGGATTTCGATGTTCTGTAACCAGTGCGAAGAGACCGTCAAAGGAAACGGTTGCACCGTCAGGGGAGTATGTGGAAAGGAGGAGGATGACAATGTCAAAGGGTTTCACAGGAGATCAAGATCCCTCATGGCGTCGTCAAGAGGCCTGTATTTTCCAGCTTTTATAGAGATCTCTGCCTCATCCAGACGCCTGACGGTCTCTTCAGAGAGGGGTTCATCATCATATATCACATCAATCAGGCGCTCAATACAGTCGTTATAGGTTTCACGGGGATGGATCTTCAACCTGTTCAGCCGCTCTTTTGTTGAAGATTCAAGTTTAATCGTCTGGGATGTCGCCATGTTACTATAGTACTCCACAGTATACCATAAGGGATACTACCGCTCAAACTCCGGAAGGTAGAGATGTTGGTTACAGATTGACTGTACACCCTTCCTGCATGGTATACTATTGGAAACTCTCCTCTATTTATAATATAGTATGTAATAGGTATCTCGTATCAAAAAGATATCAAAGGAGGATTTCGATGTTCTGTAACCAGTGTGAAGAGACCGTCAAAGGAAACGGCTGTACAGTCAAAGGAGTATGTGGAAAGGAGGATGAGATCGCGGTGTACCAGGATCTCCTCATCCATCTCTGCAAGGGAATTGCGGTTCGGAATCTCCAGGCGATGGAGACCGGAAAGGATGATCCGAAGGCCGGATTATTCATCGCGGATGCCCTCTTTGCGACCCTGACCAATGTCAACTTCGATAAGGAGAGATTTGTTGATCTGATCAAGAAAGCAATCACAATCCGTGACGGCCTCCCGGCAGGAACGGACGAGCCGGATGCATGCACCTGGAAGCCGGCATCCGAAGCCGATATGCTGGCAAAGGGGAAGACCGCCGGGCTCCTTGCCACAGAGAACGAAGATGTTCGCTCGCTCCGTTCAACCCTCCTCTTCGGAATGAAGGGGATCGCCGCCTACTATACGCATGCCGAGGTGCTTGGAAAGAGAGATCCGGATATCGAGCTCTTCCTCCAGAGAGGGCTCGCCTCAACACTCCGGGATCTCTCAGTCGATGAGATGGTCGCACTCGTCCTCGAATGTGGAGAGCATGGTGTGAAGGTGCTCGCACTCCTCGATGCAGCCAATACCGGGGCATATGGAAAGCCGGAGATCACAAGCGTGAAGACCACCCCCGGATCCCGGCCCGGTATTCTGATCACCGGCCATGACTTAAAAGACCTTGAGATGCTCCTTGAGCAGTCACAGGATGCCGGAGTCGATATCTATACGCATGGCGAGATGCTGCCTGCCCATGCCTATCCGGCATTCAAGAAATACGCACACCTTGTCGGGAACTACGGCGGCTCCTGGCCAGACCAGAAGGAGGAGTTTGAGAGCTTCAACGGGCCGGTCCTTGTCACAACAAACTGTATCGTCCCGCCAAAGGACTCCTACAAGGGGAGGATCTATACGACAGGGCTTGCCGGTTATCCGGGCATTGCCCACATCCCGGCATCTGCGGACGGCACCAAGGACTTTGCAGCAGTCATCGCCGCAGCAAAGACCGCAGAACCCCCGCAGGCGCTTCCGGGGAGCGGGAGGGATCTCATCACCGGCTGCGCCCATGACGCGGTCCTCTCAATAGCTGGGACGGTCGTCGATGCGGTGAAGAACGGGGACATCAAAAAGTTCATCGTGATGGCAGGCTGTGACGGGAGGCGCAAAGACCGTGCGTATTATACAGAGTTTGCAGAGGCGCTCCCAAAGGATACGGTCATCCTTACCGCCGGGTGTGCCAAGTACCGGTACAACAGCCTTGATCTCGGGACAATCGGCGGGATTCCACGGGTCCTGGATGCAGGCCAGTGCAATGACTGCTATTCCCTGGTTGTCATCGCCCAGGCACTTGCCGAGGCTTTCGGGGTCGGGATCAACGATCTCCCGATTGCTTACAACATCGCCTGGTATGAGCAGAAGGCATGCCTCGTCCTCCTCTCGCTCCTCTCCCTCGGGATACAGGGTATCACCCTCGGCCCAAGGCTTCCGGGATTCGTCTCTCCGACGGTCCTTGATGTGCTGGTGAAGAACTTCGATCTCAAGCCAAACACCACAGTCGAGGAAGATATGAAAAGGATGGTCGGGGCATAACCCCCCATTTTTATACCCGCAGAGTATACATGAAGACAAGAAGCAGGAGGAAGAAGCAGTATGGCTGAGTTTAAACTGGAGAGTCCTGGTAAGCATGATAAAAATCGTGAGGAGCTGAAGGGAAAGGTCCTCAGTCTTCCGGATCTCGTCGATTATCAGGAGGGGACCGTCGCAAGCAGGATGGTCATCAACAACAAGGCAGGGAGCATCACCATCTTCTCATTTGATGAGGATGAAGGCCTCTCCGAACACACCGCACCATATGATGCAGTCGTCACAATCCTTGATGGCGAATGCGAGGTCTGGATCGCCGGGGAGACATTCCAGATGAAGGAAGGGGAGACCATCATCTTTCCGGCAAACGTCCCCCATGCCCTCAGCGCAATCACGAAGTTCAAGATGACGCTGGTGATGATACGGGGATAGCCTGATCCACCGGAACAGTTCTTTTGTACCTAAGAGGCCACTCGATGATGGCTGCCGGTCACAATATTCTATCCATACTCCCGCTCCGGAATCCCCCAAGATCAAGGGTGACATAGAGGAAGCCCAACCCCTTAAAAACCTCGAGGATCTCCTCCCGATGGGCGATCACCGCATCCAGCTCCTCTTTCGGCACCTCGATCCGGGCAATATCGCCATGAACCCGGAGACGGAACTGCGAAAAGCCGATCTCGGCGAGGACCTCCTCGCCCTCCTCGATCATCATCAGCCTCTCCCGGGTTATCGGCTCATTATATGGAATCCGGGTGACAAGGCAGGCATTTGAGGGCTTATTCCAGAAGCTGAGCCGGCATTCGCGTGCCAGCTCGCGGATGCCCCGCTTATCGACCCCCGCCTCGATGAAGGGATGAACGATCCCCTCCTCATCCGAGACGGCAAGACCGGGGCGGTACTCCCCGAGATCCGAGAGGTTCGCCCCGTCGGCCACTGTCGCACCATCAGCACACTCTTTGAGGATCGCGGACGACCGCCGTTTACATATGGCACACCGATCTTTTGGGTTACCACGGAATGATTCGTCATCAAGGATAGGAAAGTCGATGAACTCAAGGTCGATCCCGATCTCCTCTGCAATCCGTCGTGCATCAGCGATCGCCCGCCGGGGCATGATCGGGGAGTCGAGGAGAATATACCGGACCTTGCCGGGAACGGCCTCTGCCGCAACCGCCGCGAGGAGCGAGCTGTCCACCCCCCCGGAGAAGGCAATAACAAGGGGGGCCTTCTCCCTGAGGACGGCATCGAGATTCTTCTTCTGATCAGTCATGAGCATCCTCGCATGTTCCGCAGGCCCGCTCACCTTCACGCAGCTGAACACAGATCCGGCAGATTCGGGCTGCAAGATCTTTTTCCGCACCAGCATGGAGATCTGCCGCCAGATCCCGGATGAGAGAGCGGATCTCATCCTCAAAGACGATTCTGTACCCCCGCTTGCCGGAGAGGTATTGTGATATTGCAGAGGGGGCACAGTCAAGGATGACGGCTGCCTCCTGCTGGGTCGAACCGAAGGCGATCAGCTCCTCTGCGATGGCAGCCCTGATGGCCGGAAGAACATCCCAGACGATCACCTGGCAGGGTAATTTCATGGTATCGTCACCGTAGATCCCTATTCACAATTGTTAAGGTATCGGACGATAAATATCTTCGCCATGGAACAGGAAGGGCCGCGAAATAATGGTTTATTACCTTCCATGGACGAAGTATTGAACAGGAGGAATCGATGAAGATCAGAGTGCAGTCATTTGCCCGGTTTCGGGAGATATTCGGATCAGAACAGACCAGGGAGATGGGGGAGGAGGCAACACTTGAGGCACTCCTTCAGGAGATTGCAGCAGAGAGCCCTGCCGCACGATCTGCCCTCTTTGACGAGGAGGGTGCTCTGCGGAAGTACATCATTCTGATGAGAAACAAGAAGCGGGTGAACAGGGAGGAGATCGCTGCCATGGCCCTCAATGACGGCGATGAGATTGCACTGTACCCACCGGTAGCAGGAGGATGAATACTATGGTTGTTACGGTTACCCAGGAAGACTTTGATATCAACAGACTAATCGAGGAGAGAAAAGCCCCCGATATGGGCGCAATGGTCTCATTCATCGGGATCGTCCGGGATGACGGGATCGAGCGGATCGAGCTTGAGGCACACCAGGAGGTCGCCGTCGAGGAACTTGAGGTGATCCGGGATGAGGCGTTTGCGAAGTTTCCGATCAAATCCGTCGATATCATCCACCGGATCGGCGACCTGAGAGTCGGGGATAACATCGTCCTGATCCTGGTCGGTGCAGGCCATCGGCGGGAGGCGTTTGAGGGATGCGAATATATCATCGAGCGGCTCAAGGAGCGGGTCCCGATCTGGAAGAAGGAGTATACGCCGGACGGGGAGCGGTGGGTGCAGGGAGAGCACCACTAATCCCGGTTTTTACCAGAGCGTTCCGTCTGCCATCTCCCCATACTCGCATTCCTCACACATCCGCTCACGGCGGTCCCATTCTGCATCCGTCCATGGATCCTCTGAGCGTTTGCCGCAGTAGGCACATCGTTGATACCGGCGGGGGGAGGTGTCCGGCTTTGGTTTCAGGGCGGAGAGGATGCGGTCAAGAAGTGTCATTTTTTACTCTCCCTTGTAGTTTCTCATCCAGAATACGTTTCATGCGCTGGAACGCCACGAGATGTTCTTCCAGAACATCAGGATTGAGCATGCCTACCAGTTCAAACGAAACCTTCCCCTTTGCATATGGTTGGGTGGTGTTTCGCGTGGCCTGCATCAACCCATTCTGTACATCATGGCGATGGCGCCCTTCGATCCCCGAAAGGGGAGGAAGAGCAGATTCCTGGATCTTTCCACGTTTGTTGTAATACTCTCTCAGTGCCTCACGATCAAGAGCGATCCATGTCTCCATGCAGGTCATCATCAGCAGGATATCCTCATCATCAGACCGATCAGGTCGATCCCAACCATCACGCTTCCTGAGATGGCCCCAGGGCTTTTCCGGATTCTGGACGGGATCTTCGCTATCAATCAGCATCGCTATATACCTGTCTTTTCGGCTTTTGAGAGCGATTTTGAAGTCAGAGAATGTATCATCACGGCTGCCACTCGCAACAAGCCGTGGCATCCTCCCGGAATACCCCATTTTCTCTAATAATGTATTGAATGCTTTCTGACAGTTTAATTTCAGGGCCTTTGAATCCTTTTTCCCACCCCCTCCTTCCAGATATATTGTATCATTCACCAGCGTTTCCCTCCGATCTCTCCCTTAATCCAGAGCTCACCCAGACTATAGCGTTCAAGCCAGTCCTTCAGCTCATCATGCTTCAGCCTCTGCAGATGTGTGCTTCCATTCCTCTTCTCACAGACGAGAACAGACTCGGGAATGTCTGTCAGTGCATCCACCAGTATATCAGAGTGAGTCGTCACGATCAACTGGCACCGTTCAGATGCAGAGACCATCAGATCAGCAAGCGTCGGGAGGACATCCGGATGCAGCCCAAGCTCTGGCTCTTCGATGCAGATGAGTGGCGGAGGAGTCGGATGACAGAGGATAGCAAGAAGACAGAGATACCTGAGGGTTCCATCCGAGAGCCGGGTTGCAGGGATGTCACATGATCCCTCTTTCAGGTACACCTGGACCCCGCCCCCATCGACGATCTGGATATGATAATCATCGATCTCCGGGTACAGGGCATTGAGCGCCTCAAGAATTGTTGTTTTATCATGTAATGCAAGTTTGTTCAGGATCAGAGCAAGGTTTTCACTATTTGCACGAAGATATCGTGAGGGCAGGTCGGTCCTCTGTGGCTGGCGTGGGGGAGCGTACCGCCCAAATGTCCAGTCACGGTAGATATGAATTCCGCTATATACCTCATTCAGGCCGGTGAGTACAGGGTAGTAGTATGGATCTTTCACCTGAGAGAGGACGGATCGTTCGGGATCTATCGTATCCCGGGGGAGCTGGCGCTCTTCACCACCATCCCCCTCAGAGACCTGCATCGCCTCTGATCTGGCTCTCCCCTTGAGCCTGATAAACCCTGCATCATTCCGGTAGTAATAGTATGGTTCATCATATCCCGGATATGGCGCTGATGTCTCGATCCGCTCAGCAGTCACTTCAAAACGGTTTCCATGTTCACGAAATGAGATGGTATGGCGAATTGGCATCTCCGGATGGGAAGGTAGCGACAGGATGGCTTCAATTGTGGCTTTAGGGCTGTCTGCCCCCTTCCATAACCAGTCTCTGACACCCCCTGCCTCTCGGACCGGAGCTGAGAGATCCTTTGGAGCTGCGGCAAGGAGGCTGATCGCTTCAATAAGATTGGACTTCCCCGATCCATTCGGTCCAATAATGACATTGAGTGATGATAACGGGATCGGCTGAGCATCCGGACCAAATGAGAGGATATTCTTCAGACACAGCTCTTGTAAAACAGGCCCCCCCATAATCGACTATACACGCTCCATACGCTTATATGAATCACACAGATTATAAAATATAATCCATGTCAGATAACCAGGCGGAATACCTCTGATCTGCGTTCCAAGTACAAACCGCAATCCTGACGATACATGAATGACTCATTTTCATCCATGCACCGGCACCTCCGCCTCCTCCTCTATGGCATCCTCACCTGGCTCATCCCCTTCGGCCTCTCTCTTCCCTTCTACGGGAGGGACGGGGTAGTACAGATCGATATCTTCGCCTTCAAGAGCATCATGATCATCTCCGGGGCAGCCGCCGGAGCCCTCCTCATCTCCCTGTACCTCCGATCCCTTCCGCAGCAGACGGCCTGGATCACCGCCGGGCTGACCATCGGTACGAGCTGGCTCCTCATCAACTGGGCCCTTGATCTCCTGGTGATGGTCGGGCTCTTCGGGATGGGGCCATGGGAGTGGTTTATGGGGATCGGCTCCCGGTACCTGATCATCCCGATGATGGCGCTCCTCGCAGGGGCTTCGGCAGAGCTTGGGAGCGGGAGGGGGGCGTGAGATCCGGGGAGGTCCCCGCCCTTCACTTTCACATCCCACTCCATAACCGTATTTACCATAAGGACCGAAGATCCATGTACGGATCATGATCATCATCGGGATAGATCCCGGCATCGCCCGGGTGGGGTACGGTGTCATCGAGAAGGGGACCCGGAGCATACGGCATATTGAAAACGGCTGTATTGAGACCTCCGGGACCAGCCAGACGACGAGCCACCGCCTCCATGAGATCTATCGCCGCATATCGGCCCTCATTGAAGAGCATGCCCCCGATGAAGTCGCAGTCGAGGAGCTCTTCTTCACAAAGAACGTCACATCAGCCATCAGGGTTGCGGAGGTGAGGGGGGTGATCCTCCTTGCCATCGAGGAGCGGGGGATTCCGGTCGTCGAATATACCCCGAACCAGATCAAGCTGGCGGTCTCGGGATCAGGCCGGGCAAAGAAGGAGCAGGTGCAGGATATGGTACGGCGGCTCCTCAGACTGGACGAGATCCCACGCCCCGACGATGCCGCCGACGGCCTTGCCATCGCTCTCTGCCATACCAATACCCTTCGGTGAACCCATGTTTGCACATATCAGCGGCTCAGTCGCCTCCATCGGGGAGGGAACCGTCGTCATCGATGTCGGCGGAATCGGATACCTCATCCGGGTCAGCCAGCCGGATCTCCGGGAGATCGAGGAGATGAATACTCCGGTGAAGCTCCATACCCATCTCGTCGTCCGGGAGGATGCTGTCTCACTCTATGGATTCCTCCATCCCGGCGAGCGGGAGCTCTTCCTCATTCTCATCAACGTCTCCGGAATCGGGCCACAGATAGCATTAAACATCCTCTCCCAGATATCCCTTGACCAGTTTGCTATGGCGATCATCGGTGAGGATGAGAAGGTCCTGACCCGGATATCAGGGATCGGGCCAAAGAGTGCAAAGCGGCTCATCCTCGAGCTGAAGGAGACGATGAAGAAGCGGGCGGGAACACTCAGAGCGGTTGCCTCTCCGCAGCCTGCATCAGATGCCATCTCTGCGCTTATCACCCTCGGCTTCTCCGAGCGGGAGGCAGATGAAGCAGTCCAAAGCGTCATCGAATCGGAGGAGCGCCAGTCTGTCCAGGTGATCATCAAGGCGGCACTCGCCCGCCTCAGGGAGCGATCAGAATGACCGACCGGATAACAGCGCCAGTCCGGATGACGGATGATATCGAGGATCCCGCGATCCGGCCGGGGAGTCTTGACGAGTTCGTCGGCCAGCCACAACTCAAGGAGGCGCTCCGGATCGCTATCGAAGCAGCAAAGCTCCGTGGCGAGACCCTCGATCACATCCTCTTCTCAGGCCCGCCCGGCCTTGGGAAGACGACCCTCGCCCAGATCATCGCACGGGAGATGGGGGCGGCCATCCGGAGCACCACCGGGCCGGTCATCGACAAGCCCGGCGATCTGGCCGCCCAGCTGACGGCCCTCACCCATGGCGATCTCCTCTTCATCGACGAGATTCACCGGCTGAACCCGGTCGTTGAGGAGATCCTCTACCCGGCGATGGAGGATTACATGATCGACGTAATGATCGGGGAGGGACCGGGGGCAAAGGCGATCCAGCTCCCCCTCGACCGGTTCACCCTCATCGGAGCGACGACACGGGTCGGCCTCCTCGGCTCCCCCCTCCGTGACCGCTTCGGAATGATCTTCCGGCTGAATCTCTACGAGGTCGATGAACTCCTCAGTATCGTCAAACGGTCGGCATCAATCCTCTCGATCTCCATCACCGAAGAGGGAGCAAAAGAGATCGCACAACGGAGCCGTGGAACACCGCGAATCGCTAACCGCCTCCTCAGGCGTGTCCGGGATTATGCGATGGTCCGGGGGGACGGTACCATCACCCGGGAGTCGGCAGACGCTGCTCTTGGCATCCTCGGGATCGATCCCCTCGGCCTCGATGATCTCGACCGCCGGATCCTCACCGTCGTTGCCGAGGACTTCTCGGGCGGGCCGGTCGGCGTCCGGACGATTGCCATCTCGATCGGGGAGGAGGTCCGGACCATCGAGGAGGTCTATGAGCCCTATCTCATCAGGATCGGCTTTCTGAAGCGGACACCGAAGGGGAGGGAGACGACAGAGGCGGCGAGTGAGCATCTCCTTGCAGGGCGCAGATCCTAATCCGGATTAGTACTAATCTGGATTAGGGTTTGAGATCGCACCTTTTCTGGTATGGGCACTACCATACCGAATGGTTTCTTTGTCAGCCCTGTCGAGAGCATACATTAATTTACAGGGTAAAAATTATACATAAAGATTAAATTATTAGATATTTTGGACAATTTAGACAAATAAAATATCACAATGGGGAAACAGTTATCACCTCCCGGATAGAGAAACCTGATCATGTACACGATCACCATCCTCCCGGGCCATGATCGGAACGGTGCTCCCGAGCCGTTTGAGGCCCTCCATCTCCGGCCAGGCGACACCATCGCCATCGTCGGCCCGACAGGTTCCGGAAAGAGTGCCTTCATCAACGATATTGAGGTCTTTGCACAGGGCGATACCGTCACCGGACGACAGATCCTCGTCGATGGTGCCCCGCCACCGGAGCGGTTCGTCCGCGACCCCTCCTGCAAGCCGGTCGCCCTCATCACCCAGACGACCAAATGCCTCGCCGACCTGACGGTGCATGAGTTCCTCTCGATGCATCTCCGGGCCCGGAAGATCGAGGAGGGGGATCGGATCGAAGAGACGATCCGCCTTGCCAACCAGTTCACCGGCGAGCCGATCCGATCCGGGACACGCATCTCCTCCCTCTCCGGCGGCCAGACGAGATCCCTTCTCATCGCTGATGCCGTCGTCATCTCGCATGCCCCGATCATCCTCCTTGATGAGATTGAAAACGCCGGAATCTTCCGCGACCGCGTCATCTCATGCCTCAAAGAGTCGGGAACAACCGTCATCTTCGTCACCCATGACCCCCTTGTCTCACTCCTCTCGGATCGGCGGATCGTGATGGGGAACGGCTCGGTCCGTGCGGTCCTTGAGCCTGACGGCGCAGAGGCATCCATTCTCAGGCAGGTCACCGAGATGGACAACTATCTCTCCTCCCTCCGGGAACGGCTCCGATCCGGAGAAATACTCAGCGAACAGGTCGCCGCCACATGAAGCTCATCATCGTTGCCGGTCCTCCCTCTGCCGGGAAGACCGCGGTGATCAGGCAGATCCTTCGGAATCTCCCGGAGCGGTCGGCAGCATATCTCAAGATCGATGTCATCTATGCAACAGAGGATGAAGAGATCGCAGCGGAGTTTGGAATACCGGCAAAGAAGCTCATCTCCGGCGATCTCTGCCCGGACCATGCCGGGATCATGGTCACCGCCGATGCCCTCGGATGGGCAAGGGAGGCGGGGGCAGAGTACCTGATCATCGAGTCGGCGGGCCTCTGCCTCCGCTGCACCCCCTACACAACGCAGTCACTTGGAATCGCGGTCATCTCCGCCATCTCGGGAACACATTCCCCATATAAGATGGCACCGATGATCGCCCTTGCGGATATCGCCGTCGTCACCAGGGTGGATCTCGTCTCCCAGGCCGAGAAGGAGGTCTTCAGGGAGGGAATCCGGGATGTCGCACCCGACGTTGAGATCATCGAGACGAATGCCATCGTCGGCACCGGGATGCGGTATCTGATGCAGATGATCGAGGGGCAGGAGGAGATAACGGAAGAGTCTGCAATCACCCTCCGGGGCAACCCGCCGCTTGGTGTCTGCACCGTCTGTATCGGGAAGAAAGAGATCGGCTGGAACCATCACTTTGGTGTGATCCGCCGGCTGGATGATGCAGATAACCTCTTCCGGGGTGAGTGACCATGGCATGGAAGCCACCCGGCAAGGACTGCGGCCTCTGCGGTGCGAAGACCTGCATGGCATTCTCTGCTCTCCTTGCCGCTGGTGCAAAGAGGCGGACCGACTGCCCGTTCTATGGGGAAGAGAAGAAACAGGCGCCAACCGGGTATTCAGGAGTTGATCTTCTTGGGATTGAGTACGACTTCGTCCTTCACCCGTTTCCGGGGGAGCCGTCGACCCGGAAG
Source organism: Methanocalculus alkaliphilus (assembly GCF_024170505.1). Lineage (NCBI taxonomy): Archaea > Methanobacteriati > Methanobacteriota > Methanomicrobia > Methanomicrobiales > Methanocalculaceae > Methanocalculus > Methanocalculus alkaliphilus. Next base: position 32,092 of record NZ_JALJYG010000013.1, on the reverse strand, counting down.
GATATCGTCCCCTTCCGCCCGGATCTCGTTGAACGCTGGGAGATACAGAGGGGGGATCTCGTCATCGGAAGGCCCGCGGGTGCAGGCTGCCCGATTACCCATGCCCTCAGGGTAACCGCTGCCGATCCGGTGAGCGGGATCATCTCCTGCCATGTCACAACCCCTCTTGAAGCACGGAACGGGGAGGTGAAGGATATCCGGGCATACCATGTCCATGCCTTCGAGGGGATCGCAGAGACGGTCAGGCGTGAGCCTGCATTCGGCAACAGGCAGCGGTTCCTCCCCGGCTTCTGCATGATGGGCCTCTCCCACACTGGTGTCGTGAATATGGTTATCATGGAGAAGGACGGACTGCATGTCAGAGTGGAGGGGATCGGACTGTGAAGACACCGGGAGAGATCAACCGGAAGATACGGGATGGCACTGCCGTTGTCATCCCGGCAGATGAGTTTAAGAGGCGCCTGCGGGACGGGGAGGAGTTCACGGCAGAGGAGGTCGATATCGTCACCTGCGCAACATTCGGGGTGATGTCGGGGACCTATGCAGTTCTCTCGATCCCGGTTGCCCCGCCCGGCACCTTCAGGCGTGCCGTATCATGTACTCTCAACGGGGTCCCGGCCTTTCCAGGCCCCTGCCCCAACGAACGGCTCGGCCTCATCGACTGTATCGTCTATGGCACTGCCCACCGTGACGGCCGATATGGGGGAGGCCACCTCTTTGCGGATCTCGCAGCGGGCAGGGAGATCCATTGCGAGGCGTTTGCTGACGGCCAGACCCATTCCGCCACCATCACCCTTGATGACTGCCCGGCGGCGAGGCTCCATACGACACGATCGGCATTCCGGAATTATACCGCATTCCTTGCCGAGGAGGAGGGGGTCACCCCGACGATCTTCTCGGTGACCGGCCTCCACGGCCCATGCAGGGAGATCTCGGTCTCAGGATGCGGAGAGATTAATCCCGTCGAGAATGATCCCTCCCTCAGGTCCCTCGGACCGGGGACCCCGATCCACCTCAATGGCGCCGACGGGATCATCCTCGGCGAAGGGACGCGATCAACACCACAACGCCCGAATCTCGCCTGTTCCGCCGATATGAAAGGGATGGATCCTCTGATGATGGGCGGGTTTACAACATCCGAAGGACCCGAATGCCTCACCTCGGTCGCTGCCGCAGTTCCTGTCCTTGACGATGCATCCCTGCAGGCCCTTCTGATCCGGGACGGCGACATCCCACTCCCCATCGCCGGGATAGAAGAGAGGAAACCCCGTGGATCTGCCGATTACGGTGCCGTCTGGCAGGGGACCGACCGGGCCGTCCGGCATCATCCCGATAGCTGCATCTCCTGTTCCCCCTGCCATGCACGGATACTCTGCCCGGCAGCAGCGATCCGGGAAGATCTCACCATTGACCGGAAGCTCTGCCTCGCCTGTGGGACCTGCCAGTCGGCCTGCGAGGCCGGGGTGTACCGGATACGGCTTGGAGCCCTCGCCTATAATGAACAACAGATCCCAATCACCCTGAGGCAGTCAGAGAGGACACGGGCAGAGCGGCTCTGCCGGAGGCTTGCACAGCGGATACAGGAAGGGACATTCCTTCTGAAGGAGGGAACATGACCCATCTCCTCAGCTGCCCGGTCTGCCAGAGCACCTTCCCGGATACCGGGGAGCTCGCCTGCCCGCATGGCCACAAAGCGCTCCTCAGGGCGATCTATCCTGAAACAAAGCTGGTTCTGAGGGATGAGCCCGGCCTCTTCCGCTATGCGGGATGGCTGCCGGTTGAAGAGATCCCATCCACACGCTCCGGCCCCGTCACCTTCCGATCAGAGGGCTTTGGTCGTGAAGCCGGCCTCTCCAATCTCTGGATAGGGTTTACCGGCCATGCACCGGAGAGGGGGGCATATGTTCCGACCTGCTCCTTCAAGGAGCTGGAGGCCTGGCCGACCCTCGTCCGGCATCGGGAGACCGGCGGCGGCACCATCGTCCTCGCATCGGCTGGAAATACCGGCCGGGCCTTCGCCGAGGTCGCCAGGGAGACCGGTGACCCGGTCGTCATCGTCGTTCCCGTCCGTTCGCTTGAGCGGATCTGGACGACGGAGCCGGCCGAAGATATCACCCTCATCGGCGTTGACGGCGATTATGCCGACGCGATCGCGGTCGCCGACAGGATCGCATCACTCCCCGGGTACCGGCCGGAGGGGGGCGCAAAGAATGTCGCCCGCCGGGACGGCATGGGGACCGTCTTCCTTGATGCCGCCGCCACCATCGGGAAGATTCCTGATCAGTATTTCCAGGCGGTCGGGAGCGGAACCGGCGCTATCGCGGCATGGGAGGCGTCGCTGCGGCTCATCGGGGATGGGAGATACGGAAACACCCTCCCCACCCTCCACCTCGCCCAGAACCTCCCCTTCATCCCGCTTGTTTCGGCATGGCAGGCGGGGAGGCGGGAGATCATCCCGGCGATCGATATGCCCCATCCGGAAGAGGCGATAGCAGCGGTGGAGGCCGATGTCCTGACGAACAGGACCCCCCCCTATGCCATCCCCGGCGGCCTCTTCGATGCCCTCCGGGCATGTGGCGGGGCGATGTATGGGATCACAAACAGGGATGCTGCCCGTGCCGGTACTCTCTTTGACGAGACCGAGGGGATCGATCCCGATCCGGCAGCAGCCGTCGCCTGCGCCGCCCTCCTCAGAGCCGTCGAACGCGGTGCCGTTGGAGAGGATGACTGTATCCTCCTCAATATCACCGGCGGGGGATATCGCTCGGTCACGAAGCAATACCCGGTCACGCCGGCAGAGATCATCAGGCCGGGAGAGCTCCCGGTCTGCATTATGGAGAAGAACCATGTTTGAAGAAGCGATCCTCACGATCTTCAGGGAGGAGGGGATCGACACCATCCCCCACCTCCCCTGTGACCGTGCCAGCCTCCTCTGTGCACGTATCACCGAAGAATTTACCCATATACCCCTCCTCCGTGAAGAGGACGGAGTGGGCGTCTCGGCAGGCGTGTATCTTGCCGGGGGGAGGCCTGCAATGGTGATCCAGAGCTCGGGGCTTGGGAATATGCTCAATGCCCTCCTCTCGCTCCACGGTACATATTCCCTCCCCCTCCCGATCATCGCAAGCTGGCGGGGAGTATATAATGAAGCAATCCCGGCACAGGTTCCATTCAACTCCCGGCTTCCGGAGATACTGAAGGGAGCCGGGATCCCGTATGCAGCCGTGATGGGGGAGGAGGATCTCCCCTCCATCCGGGAGATGATCCGGCTTTCATATGCAGAGGGGAGGCCGACCGTCGCCCTCGTCTCGCCTGCATGCTTTGCCGGGGGAACCTGCCCGCCCCCGGTCTTCCCTGACAGGAGCCGGATCATACCTGAAATACCGGGAGGTCGGATCAAACCCCCGCAGATGACACGATATGATGCCATCCAGGCGTTGTCGCCACATCTTGGGGATGCCCTAGCCGTCTCGAATATAGGTATCCCCTCAAAGGAGCTGTATGCTACCGGAGACAGGGCTGAGAACTTCTATATGCTCGGGTCCTACACCCAGGCATCACCCATCGGCCTTGGCCTGGCACTCAGGTCAGGGAGGGAGGTTGTGGTCATCGATGGCGACGGCTCGCTCCTTGGAACAGCGATCCTTCCGGTCATCGCATCGGTGAGGCCGGAGAACCTGACGATCATCTGCCTCGATAATGGCACCTTCGGCTCAACCGGCAACCAGATTACGCAGGGGTATGCAACCACCGATCTCGCACAGATTGCGCAGGCAGCAGGTATCTCCCATACCCGGCAGGTCCAGACGAAGGCAGACCTCACTGCGGCAATTCAGGATCGCACCCCCGGCCCACGCTTTATCCATACGATCATCAGGCCCGGGAATGCCGATGTCCCCAATATCCCCCTCTCACCGGTTGAGATCCGGGATCGGTTCATGCAGGCGGCAGTCCTCAGATGAGGAAGGCACCGATCAGGGGGATCGAGATGATCGAAAAGATCATCGATACGAAGACGAGGCGGGACGCGAACCGCTCGTCACCCCCGTAGATCTCGGCAAAGATGGCTGTGGTCGAGGCGACCGGCATCGCGGCAAGGATGACAAGCACCCCGAGGACGAGGGGATCAGCGATCAGCGGAGCAAGGAGGAGATAGGTCGCAATCGGCAGGACGATGAGCCGGAGGACGGTTGCGAGATATGCCTTCAGATCCCCGATCATCTCTTTTGCAGGGAATGTGGCGAGGAGTGACCCGACGATGATCATCGCAAGCGGGGTCGTCAGGTTGCCGGTGATCTCCATCGCATCGAAGAGGGGCGACGGTATCCGGAGACCGAGGAGGAAGAGGGTCAGGCCGATATAGGAAGCCGCAATCCCGGGGTTGATGAGCAGCCGGGGGTTGAAGTCGTACCTGCCGGTCATCATCACGATACCTGCTGAGAAGACGAGGAGATTGAAGACCAGGTTTCCGAGTGCCACATAGAAGAGGGAGGCAGCACCAAAGAGCGCCTCTGCAATCGGAAACCCCATGAACCCGACATTTCCAAAGAGGATGGCAAAGGAGAAGACCCCCCGCTCCCGATCCTCCATCCTGAGGAGGACAGTTCCACAATAGGCGACCGTGGCCGCAAGGAGATAGAAGACCCCGATCGCGAGGCAGAAGACGACTGCACCTGAGAGGAGCTCGGGGGAGGCCGGGATCTGCATCGAGACGATGATCAATGCCGGGATCGTCACGTGCAGGAGGAGGAGCGAGAGTTTATGGGTCGCCTGGCGATCGAGGATCCCGAGGCGGAACGCCAGGTACCCGACCGCGATCAGGATCAGGAGGATGGTGATCCGGTCGGCGACCATCAGAATGCCGGCAGCAGAGAGGGTCATCCGGGAGGATGGTTGTTGTTGATCGGGTATTGTTCTATCCTTCGAAAAATCGGGGGATCATCAGCTTGGGGGATCAAAGCCTATACCGTTGCTCTCCTGAAGATGATGACACTGATCATGAGGACGACGAATGCACCGATCAGAAGCCCGGCGAGCGTCATAACCGGGAGAATCCCCGCCTGGAGATCACGGATCGCGTCGATTGCATAGGAGACCGGGTTGAGCCGTGCGAGGACGGCGAGCCAGGACGGCATTTGGTCATAGGGCATCAGCGCACTGCTTGTAAAGAAGAGCGGCATCGCGATCATCGCATTGAATGCCGCATAGGTGTCATGGTCCTCAAGGGTGAGGGCAACCGTCGTCGTGATCGAGGAGAGGAGGACCCCGAAGATGAAGAGGATCAGATAGATCTGCGCAAGGAGGATCGGGTCGAGGAACTGCGCCCCGAGGATGATCGCAAAGACCAGGATGACCGTCGTCTGGATCATCCCCCGCAGGGTGATGAAGAGGATCTTGCCATAGAGGATACTCTCACGCGGCGATGGCATCGCAAGGAACTTCTGAAGGAAGCCGAGGATCTTATCGAACATCAGGAGAGAGCCACCCTGCAACGCCGCACCCAGCATCGTCAGGACAAGGATACCTGGCGTGATGAAGTCGAGATAATTATCAGTAAACCGGATCGGGAGTGCCATGCCGACGAAGATGAGCCAGGCGGCCGGCATGATCAGGGCGGAGAGGAGATTGATCCGGCCCCTGAGCCAGCGCCTCAGATCCCGTTCCACATACCAGAGTGTCCGGATCATCAGCGCCTCCGCAGCATCGTCCTGAACCGCGTGAAATCAAAGGCGGTCTGTTCATCCTGCTCACCGACGAGGGAGAGGAAGACATCATCAAGGGTGGGCTTCCGTACCGAGATGGAACGAACCTTCATCCCATTCTCTGCAAAAAGGCGGGAGAGGACAAGCCCCGCCTCGTCGCCATCCTCGACCTCAAACCGGAGCTCATCCCCGGTTCGTCCAAGGAAGGTGACGCCCTCCGGAAAGGTCCCTTTGAACCGGTCATCTGATCGGATCAGAACGATATCCCGGCAGACCGATGCCTTCAGCATCCCGGGGGTATCGGTGACGATCACCTTCCCTTTGTCGATGATCCCGACACGATCACAGGCATGATCGGCTTCATCCATATAGTGGGTTGTCACAAAGACGGTCATCCCCCGCTCCTTCAGGCTGATGATATGCTCCCAGATCCGCCGCCTTCCAGCGACATCAAGGCCGATCGTCGGCTCATCCAGGAAGAGGACAGAGGGGTCATGGACGAGTGCCTGTGCAAGCTCAAGCCTTCTGCGCATCCCTCCCGAGTACGTCCGGACCAGATCATCGGCACGGTCCGAGAGATCCATCCGGGCGAGTGCCTCATCCGCAGCCTCCCGGGGACGGGGGATTCCATAGAGTTTCCCAAAGAAGACGACATTCTCCCTCCCGGTCAGCTTCGGATCGACGGCCATATCCTGCGGGACATAGCTGATATGCTCCCTGACCTCCTTTGGATGCTCCTGTATGGAATAGCCGCAGATACGGGCATCCCCCGATGTCGGAGAGATGAGGGTCGTCAGCATCTTCACCGTCGTCGTCTTACCTGACCCGTTTGGCCCGAGGAGACCAAAGATCTCGCCATCGATGCGTGTTGTCAGATCATCGACGGCAGTGAGGGAGCCGAAGCGCTTCGTCAGGCCGGAGGTCTCGATTGCGGTCATCGAATCATACCCTCTTGAGAATAGAGCACCATCATGAAGCCAGCCTGCCTATCATACGTATTACAGTAACACCTTAAATCTTCATCGTGTTACAAACCCGCCCTGATTCTGCCAATGCCATCAGGGAGAAAGCGGTTGGAAAGGCATCTTACGCCCTGTTCTTCACGATTATTAAAGAAAGCAAACAATACGATAAAAAAAAGGGTGGACGTAGTTCACTGAACATGAATATACTCTTCCACAATCGCCCGGAACTCCTTCTCCTTCCCATAGATCCGCTCGCTTAAGCCGCGATCCTGGTATCCGAAGAGCCGTCTGGTTGTCGAATCGATGACGCTTGCCGGGAAGATATCGTCGCTTTCAAAGACGGCACGCTTCTCAAGAAGAACCTCTGCCGATTCGACACAGGAGTTTGGCAGATGTGAAAGGGATGCAAGCTTCTCCCGGTTCTTCTCATCGAAGATATTTCCATCGACATAGAGCTCTCTTGCCTTATCAAGGGCATCCGGCATCCTGATACCATGCAGGCAGGCGGCGACGATGCCGGCGGCTGTCAGATAGACATCCGCGGATCCATCCGGTGTCCGAAGCTCAATCGTCTGCTTTGCAATACGCTTTGAAACCTCGGGCGGTGCTGCCGGGTTGGCATCAGCAATCATATTCTCTGCGCCGGTCCAGCCAAGAGGAACCCGGACGACGACGGAGCGATTCCGGTCGCCCCAGCAGACATTGGTCGGGGCCTCCTGGTGGGGGACGAGCCTGAGGTACGATGTCGGGATGGTATTGCCAAATGCGGTTAATGCTCCTGCACAGTCGAGGAGACCTGCGATCATCTTCCGTGCAAAGCCCGAGAGCTGCCGTTCGCTGACCATCAGGTTCTCACCGTCCCGCACCGCCATCATATGGAAGTGAAGGCCGGATCCCGCCTTGCCGACGGTGATCTTTGGTGCAAAGCTGATCTGGACACCATAGATATCCCCAAGCATCCGGACGATCCATTTTGCAATCGCCAGCTGGTCGACTGCCTCCTCGATCGGGACGGGGAGGAACTCTATCTCATGTTGTTCATAGAGTGTTCCGTCAAGGGTGAAACATCCGACCTCGGCATGGCCGTACTTCACCTTCCCGCCTGCCTGGGCGATCAGCCTGAGTGCCTCGACCCGGAGATCCTCAGACTGGGTAAAGGGCCGGGACTCATGGTATCCCTTCTGGTCAAGGACCGGATAGGTGGGATCATGGGGCGAGATGACATAGTACTCAAGTTCGGCAAGGGCATGGAACCGGGCACCCGTCTCCTTCAGAAATGCCTGGTGAGCCTTTCTCAGGATGTTCGAGGGGTCACTCGGGAGGGGTTTTCCTTCATTTGTATAGAAGGAACAGAGGATCTCAAGTGTGAGGATCTCTGTGAAGGGATTGATGAATGCTGTCCGGTATCGTGGTACGACATAGAGATCGCTCGATCCCGCCTCGATGCTTGAGAAGAGCTGTGATCCGTCGATCCGCTCGCCATCTGTCAGGATCATCTCAAGATGCTCCTTCCCGGTGATGACGAAGTTCAGGGTCTTTAATTTGCCGTCCTCGCCGACGTACCGGAAGTTGATCATCTCGATCCCAAGTTCGATAACTGCACGGATGAGATCCTCACGACTGAACTGATCGGCCGGTTTTCCAAGGAGTCTGGCCAGAGTATGAGGGTTCTGAAAAGTGTCTGCTTGCACCATTTATGAGTACGGTGTGAGAAAAACCATTATAATGGTTCGTAAGGCAATTCGCATCATTTTTTTAAGAGAATATAAGAAGGTAGTTTCCTTCCATAACCACCGCCGACCAGCAAGGATTATCACCTTCCAAATCAACCCACCATCAATGCTCGAACAGTACAGGGGGTGCCTCCTTGGGGCTGCCCTCGGAGACGCACTCGGGATGCCAAACGAGACCGCACCTTCCCGGCTCCATGCCCCACTTCGCGGATTCCGGAAGGCATATAAAGGCCACCCGAACAATGCCCTGAAACCCGGACAGTTCACCGACGACACCCAGCTGATGCTCATTGCGGGAAAGCTCCTTGGAGACAGGGAATTTTCCGAAGGGGCCTATGCAGCCCGGTTGAAGAGCTGTTATGAAGACGGACTCCTCAGATTTCCTGACAGTGCACTGCATGCCGTCTGTGAACACCTCAGGGACAGGGGATGGAAGGAAGCCGCAGTCCATTCAGCCACCTCCGGATGCGTTCCTCTTGCGATCCCGTTTGCCCTTGCATACACCGATATCATCGAGTGCTCAGAGAGGCTCGTTCAGGCATGCAGTGTCACCCATATCCATCCCGGTGCCTTGGCAGGTGCTGTCACGGTCGGAGCAATGATCCGTTTCACCATCGCCGGAGATAAAGATCCGCTTGCGAAAGCCGCAGAGACCGCCTTGCGGGAGGATGAGGTCCTTGGGGTACGGATACAGGAGGCACTCCGGCTTGCCGAGGAGGGGATCACCATCCAGGGGGCACTGGATCGCCTTGGAAATGACAGTTCGGTCTATCAGACCGTCCCTCTCGCCTTCTTCCTCTCAGCACGGATACCGGATCCTGAGAAACTCCTGATGATCGCATCGCAGGTCGGGGGCAATACAGATACAATCTCCTATATCTGCGGTGCATATGCCGGAGCCCGCCTCGGCAGATCAGCACTTCCCACAGACCTTCTCGAGATGCTTGAGTCGCGCGATCTGATCGAAGGGCTTGCAACCGGCCTCCTCAGGCGAACCGGCTATCCGATCCCCGGCGGAGTTGAGTGAAAGCGAGCCATCCGGGGTAAACACTTTATCCCGGCCTGATGAGATAGCATGTATGGATATTGCGATCATCGGAGCGAGCGGGTATGCCGGTGGAGACCTGATGCGGCTCATCACCCTCCATCCACATACCGACCTTGTCTGTGCCACATCCCGAAAACTGGATGGCACCCCGGTCAGTCTTGATCAGCCACATCTGAAGGGTTTCGTCGATATCCCCTATACGAACCCTGATGTCACTGATATCGATGCTGACGTTGTTTTTATGGCAGTCCCCCATACCGTGGCGATGCAGTATGCCGGATCACTGCATGAACGTGGGATCAAAACAATCGATCTCTCGGCGGACTACCGGCTCCCGCGGGGAATATATGAAGAGATCTATGGGGTCACGCATACCGCGTTTTTTGAGGCTCCGTACGGACTCCCCGAACTTCACCGTGATGCTATTAAGAAAGCCTCCTTCATCGCAAATCCCGGCTGTTTCCCGACCGGAGCCACATTAGCAGCGGCACCCGTCGCCGATCTCGCAGAGACCATCATCTATGACTCAAAGACCGGCGTATCCGGAGCAGGGGATACCGTCTCCGAGACGACACATTATCCAAATGTCGCAGATAACATCAATCCCTACAAATGGACGGCGCACCGCCACCTTCCGGAGATGGAGCTTGAGATCTCCCGTCTCGGGTCCCGGGCATCCGTTCACTTCACCCCGCACCTCGTCCCGGTGACACGGGGGATCCTCACCACCGCCCATATCCTGACGGAACGTCCGGTGACAGAGGGCGAGATACGAATGCGGTACCGGAAGATGTACCGGGATGAACCATTTATCAGGCTTCAGACGCCAAAACTTGCCAGTGTTCGGGGGACGAACTTCTGTGACATCGCCTTTGAGATCGAAGACGGGGGACGGAGGATCGTCGCCGTCTCTGTCATCGATAACCTGATGAAAGGGGCTGCAGGCCAGGCTGTCCAGAATATGAATATCATCTGCGGATTCAACGAGACCGACGGGCTCCTCTTCCCCGCAGCCGCACCATGAGGAATACCGATGAATGTAGAAGATGTCATGACACAGGATCCGGTGACGATCCAGTCGAAGGCTACCATCCGGGATGCCGCACGCATCATCCGTGAGAAGAAGATCGGGGGCCTCCCCGTCCTTGATGGGGAGAACCTCATCGGGATGATAACCGAATCGGATATCCTGGCACTCCTTGAGACGAAAGGGCCCAGTGAGGACCTCTGGCTCCCCTCGCCCCTTGAAGTGATCGAGATCCCCATCCGCGAGTTCTTCAACTGGGAGAAGGCCAAGAAAGCACTCTCGGATATCGGATCGCGCCCGGTCAGTTCGGTGATGAGCTATCCGATCATCACTATCGATGCAGATGATTCGGTCGAGGAGGCGGCACGGATCATGCTGAGGCAGGGGGTCGCCCGCCTCCCGGTCCTGCGGGACGGAAAGCTCACCGGGATCGTCACCCGGGCGGATATCGTCGAGGGGATCGGACGGGAGAGGGAGGAGATGGCAGAATGAAGAGTATCTGTGGTGTTAAAGGGGTCACTGCGGCAGGGATAAAAGAGGGGAAGTACGGGCTTGCCCTCATCAGGGCATCCGGAACAGGTGCCGCCGTCTTCACCCGGAACAGGGCACGTGCCCCGGTCATCGATCTGATGGCGGAGAGGATGAAGGCAGGCCGGATTGAGGGGATCATCGCCAACTCCGGGTGTGCCAACGCCTATACCGGAAGGCGTGGCCTTGCAGATGCAATACGGATGGCGGAGATCGGCGGGGAGTGCCTCGGCGTGGATCCAATGGCAGTCGGTGTTGCAAGCACCGGTGTCATCGGCAGGTACCTCGATATGGATCGCATCAGGCAGCAGGCAGGAACACTCACCCCTGTCTCCTCAGAAGAGGCCGAGATCGCCGCCGCACAAGCAATACTGACGACCGATCTCGTCGAGAAGCATGCCCTCGTCATGGGGGAGGGCTTCTCGGTGGGTGGCATCACCAAGGGGAGCGGGATGATCGCACCGAACATGGCAACGATGCTCGGCTTCGTCTATACCGATGCCGAGGTGGATGCCCCTGATCTCCAGGATATCCTGAAGAGGGCTGTGCGGAGGAGCTTCAACCGCATCGTCGTCGACGGGGACGTCTCGACAAATGACTGTGTCTTCCTCACCGCAACCGGCGAAGCGGGCCGTGTCGGGAAGAGGGAGCTTGAAGAGGCGGTCACCAGTGCATGCATCACTCTTGCACAGCAGATTGCACGGGATGGCGAAGGGGCGACGAAGCTGATCGAGGTCGCCGTCTCCGGTGCACGGAGTGAAGAGGATGCGGAGAAGATCGCAAAGACCGTGGTGACGAGCCCCCTCGTCAAGACCGCGGTCTATGGGAATGATCCCAACTGGGGGCGTGTCGTTGCTGCTGCCGGGTATGCAGGTGTTGACTTTGAGATCCCGGATCTCTCCCTCTGGATTGGAACGGGTGAAGAGAAGTCACCGCTTGTCCTGAAAGGGGAGATCGTTGCAGATCTGCAGGTTGCGAAGATGGCGATGCAGGGCGATACCGTCGTCTTCAGCATCGATCTCGACTCCGGCTCCTCTGAGGCGACCGCCTGGGGCTGTGATCTGACTGAGAAATACGTAGAGATTAACGGGAAGTATACGACATGAAACGCGAAGATGTCCTGATGGAGGCACTCCCCTACATCAGGCAGTTCCACGGAAAGACGATCATCATCAAGCTCGGCGGCCATGCGATGGTCGATCCGAAGATCATGAATACCGTCATCGAGGATGCCGTCCTCCTCCATTATATCGGGATGAGGGTCGTCCTCGTCCATGGCGGAGGACCTGAGATCACCGAGAAGATGAAGGCGATGGGGAAGGAGCCGAAGTTCGTTGCCGGGCTCCGGGTGACTGATCTTGATACCCTTGAGATTGCGATGATGGTCCTTGCCGGGAAGATCAGCAACACCATCGTCTCGCTCATCGCACAGAACGGTGCACGGGGAATCGGGATCTCCGGCAATGATGGCAACCTTGTGATCGCACGGAAGATGGATGCCCAGAAGGTGACGATCGAGGACCGGGAAGAGGAGGTCGATCTCGGGTATGTCGGGGAGATTCAGCGGGTCAATCCCGGCCTCCTCCGGACGCTCCTCGACTCCGGGTACATTCCCGTCGTCTCGCCGCTTGCCATCGATGAACAGGGCAATAACCTCAATATCAATGCGGACACCATGGCTGGAGAGCTTGCTGTCGCCCTAGATGCCGGGAAACTTGTCTCACTCACCGATGTTGATGGCGTGATGGACAAAGCCCGGACAACCATCTATCACCGGCTGACCCTCGCGGAGGTGGAGTCGATGATTGCAGACGGGACGATCCAGGGCGGGATGATCCCAAAACTCGGCGCCTGTATCTATGCATCCAGAAACGGGGTTGAACGGTGTCATATTATCAACGGGAATGCCCCCCATAACCTCATCCTTGAACTCTTCACCGATCAGGGCGTCGGTACGATGATTCGAGGATAGAATACCTTTTTTAATCAAATAGGCTATCCTTATCTGTATGGTTGCAGGCTGGGAGCTCATCTTCAGTGTCTTCCCCGGGGTTATCCTCTTCCTCTTCGGCATCGAGAACTTCAGCAAAGAGATCCTTGCCGTGGCAAGAGGAAGGTTTGCGGCGATCCTCGGAGAACTCACCACAAACCGGTATAAGGGTCTGCTCCTCGGTGCCGGGATCACTGCACTCGTCCAGTCGAGTGCGGCAACCACGGTGATCGCCATCAACCTGGTCAACACAGGGACAATCTCCTTCACCCAGAGCCTTGGCATCATCATCGGATCCAACATCGGAACGACCATCGTCTCCCAGCTGGTCGCCTACCAGCTCACCTCCTTCGGGCCCGTCTTTATCATCGCAGGTTTTCTGATCGGGATCATTGGTGGGAGATATAAATTCCTTGGAAAGCCGATCTTCTACTTCGGGCTCGTCTTCTTCGGTCTCTATCTTGTGTCACGGGGTATCGAGCCATTCAAAGGGGATCCGCTTGTCCTCAGCATCCTTGGAGGGATAGCGTTCCTTCCTCTTGCGATCCTCGTCGGCTTCCTTGTGACAACGGCATTTCAGTCGAGTGCGGTGACGAGCGGGCTTGTGGTCATCCTCGCCCAGGAGGGGATGATCACGATGCCCGAGGCGGTCCCGTTCCTGCTTGGCGCCAACATCGGATCGACGACAACCGGCCTCTTCGCATCACGGGGGCTCGATCTCTTCGCACGGCGGGCAGCCCTTGCCCATACGTTCTTCAATGTCGGGGGTGTCCTGATGATCCTCCCCCTTCTGACACCGTTTGTCAGTACAATCGCATGGATCGGGGGTACTGAGGCCCAGCAGGTGGCAAATGCGCACCTGATCTTCAATGTCGTCACCTCGGCTATCTTCATCCTGGCAGTGCATCCATTTGGACGGTTCGTTACCCGGGCTCTCCCCGGTGAGGAGGAGGAGATTCTCTTCCGGACCGCGTCCCTCCCATCACGGCTTCCTGACGATGTCAACCAGGTCATCCCTCTCATCGAAGAGGAGGTGACACACCTCTATGAGATCACTGACCAGGCGTTTGATGCTGCAATTGCCGTCTTCTCGGCAAAAAGTCCTCAGCGGGCATACCATAAAGCCGGAAAACTGGAGCTCCTCAACGACTATATTGACGAGGAGATCGAGAAGGCCACCTTCACGATATCAAAGAAGGCACTCACCGAGAGGCAGGCGAAGAAGACCGTTCTCCTTGTTCGTATCTCAAACGAACTTGAACGGCTTGCTGATCTCTCCCGTGATCTTGCAAAAGTCGGCCGCAATGCCCACCGGACCGGTCATGCCTTCCCAAAGGGGCAGGTTGAGTCGATATGGGGGATTTATCGAATATTTGATGCCAATATGCAGGCTCTTGCCGCCACCTTCCCCCAGTCCACGCCGGAGACGATCCGATCCCTCCGTGCACGGGATATCGAGCTTCAGCGTGCACTGAATCTGGAGTACTCCCTCTACTTAAAACGTATCGCAGCATTAAACGAGAGCGGGGATTCGAGATATCTTGAGATCCTCTCGATCCTTGAGGCCGCCAACGGGAAGATCAGGGATATCAGAAAACTGACCGAAGAATACTCCGCTCTTCATGAGATGATGCCTGACGCTCCCTGAGCGGGAGGTTCATCCCGACATCCCATGCACTGCCAAGGCGGCCGGCGAGCCCGTAATAGCCGCGGGTGCTCATCGCAAAGAAGATCGGTTGGAGGCGCTCCGGGTCAATCGTCCTGCCGACCCTGATTGTATCATCTGCATAGGTCATCTGGATCTCGCCGATGAAGATGAGGTACCTCCCCTGCTCCATCGTCTGCGTGACCCGGCACTCCATCGAGACGGGGCACTCCCTGATGAGTGGTGCGTGTTTCAGTTCGCCATACCCGATGGTGAAGAGATCGGACTTATCGGTCTTCTTTCCGGATACGATCCCGCAGTAGTCGGTCTCCTCAAGGAGGCTGGTATCCGGTATATTGACACTGAACTCCCGATGCTCCAGGATCCCCTGTGTGGTATGGTGGGTGGCAGCAAGCGAGATCATCAGATGGGTCTCATCAATAACCCCGGCATGGGCCACCGCAAGGAAGTTTGGCCGCCCGTTCACCTCTGCGCCGACGAGGAGCATGAGGGAGGGGTAGAGGGCGTTGGTCTGCCCGATGGCGGTCTTCATACTGAAAGGATGGTTTGGGAGGGGATTAATGGTATTGGTTTATTCTTCTTTGAGAGAGCAGGCGAGATGGAGAGAGCTGTGGACCATGTTGACGAGATCCTCCTGGGTATAGGGGTTTGCCTCAATCTTCTCCCAGTCGCGGGTAGTATCCTCATCATGCTCACCCACCCATGAGGTGATCGCCACATCGGGTATCGAAAATCCAAGCCAGGAGAAGAAGTTGAAGAGGTTTCCTGCGACGTGCTGGATACCGTCGACATGGCCGATGATGATCAGCCCTGCCACCTTCTTCTGGATCATCCGGTTCCCGAACCAGGAGTACTGGTTCTCGATACAGTTCAGCCGCTCGATACATTTCTGGATGAGCGCTGAATGGTTGTTCCACCGGATGGGTGATGCCAGGATGAGGATGTCGCATTCGAGGATGGCGTCATAGACCTGCTGCATCTGGTCATCGGGGTACTTCAGCGTGGACATGCAGGGGTAGATGCACTGCGAGGGATCTTCAGAGTAGTTCCCTTCGCAATGGTAAATCTTCAGATCCTTCAGCCTGATGAGCCGGGTCGTGCATCCGAATGATCCATAGAGATCGAGGCTCTGCTGTAATATTCGCTCGGATTTGCTCAGGTTTGGAGCCTGCCGGCTTGAACCGGAGATTCCAAGGACCTTCAGCCCTCTGCAGTCCTCCATATCAGGGGGCGAAATGACATTGACACCGAACTTCCGTCCAACAAGGGGTGCGGGCATATACCAGCATACTCCGTCTGACAATATGTACCTGACGGCTTGATGAGAGAGATATATATTCCATTAAAGGCGAACAATTATTCATGCAAGAGCGTTGTGTCAATAACTTTGGCGGTAAAGTCCTTCTGATGGATGCAAAGACCAATGAGGTCAACGAGTACGTCAGGAAAAACACCAAAGAACAGTACGAGATGCATCCCGGCTTTGAGTTTCGCGGCCTCAAAATGCTCCTCTCTTCGCCGATGCTCGTCGGGTTGAAGATCAAAAAGAAGAAGATCATCTTCCCGTTCACCAAACTCTGCCCAAAGTACGGAACCATCCTCTATGAGATAGATGCAACCGACGAGGACTTCGATGCGATCCGATCAGAGCTGAAGAAGGTAGAGAGTTAGGTGGAGAGAGCTATCCGCCCCCTCATCGACAGGTGTATCCCCACCTCCGTCCATATATAACGGATGAATGGCAGGAACCGATCGGATATCAGGATCGGATCGACGGTCCTGATCGTCCTGAAGGAGGATCAGCGGAGTGGAAAGACGACCCGCGGGGTGGTAGCCGCCATTCTGACGAACTCGGCATCCCACCCCCACGGCATCAAGGTCCGGCTGACCGATGGCACCGTTGGCCGTGTAGCCTCTATTGAAGAATAAAACATAGCGGAGGATATCTGCGAGGTATCCCCATACTTTAATTAATATTTAGGTAAAGTTAACAATATTACACATAAAAGAGACCCGAAACTCTTCGGCAGATTCAATGCACCCGGATGCATATCCCTGTTGATGAAGAACATGGAGATGAGACGGGAGGGGACGAAACTTATCATTGAGGTGGATCTCACACAGGAGTTTGGGATCTCAAAGTCCGGAAAGTCAACGATCATCGCCTCAAGCGAGGGGAATATCTCCATCCCCGGTGATGAGGAGATCAAGATCGGCCTGAATATCTACCGGAAAGCATAAGGGAGAGACCCGGCTCTCCAATTCTTTTTACGGCAGATTACCGTCCCCCATGCACCCGCTCTGCTTCTGCTCACTCATCAGAACAAGGCGGGTGAAGATCTCCTTGATGCCGGAGGGATCGATCCCCGCCTCAACCGCGACATCCACCGCCCGGGCGATCACCTGGCCACGCTGATCGGGATCGACCGGCGGCCTGCCCGCTTTGATCTTCTCCTGTGCCATCATCCCGGAAAGCGGCAGACGAGGAGAACAGCCGGGCACGAAGCGATGCGGAGGAGGCGGTGAAGCGTCTGCATGCACTCGCCGCCTTGTCACGTGGGTCTTGGACACCTGTATGATGGCCGTAAACAGAGAGTGTACGTTACGTATTTCATTCAGCCCATATCAAGTTCGCTATTTTCGATAATTAAGGAATGGAGGGGCTTTAGCAAATGAGTCCCCTGGTGTATTCTTCACAATATCTTGATATAATATAACGAAGAATGAAAGCGTATCGCTAAATTTTCATTGATAGCCAATGGAGTGGTGCAGATGGAGAGAAACGATATACCCAGGAATACACCCGGCCCCGAAACACTTGCAGATATTGCCGGTATTATGGTTGAGGGGATGGTCAGAAATCTGAAAAGAACAATTCCACTTTTCATTGGTATCTTTATTGGAATCTATATCCTGCATACCTTTGTTCTCTTTTATATTAACCAGAGCATCCGTGGAAGAGGAGACCTCCTTGGAAATATGCTCGCAGTCACTGACGGGTTGATTACCGGAACCTTATTCTGGCTGCTTATTGCGATGCTTGGAACAACAGTGTTTCTCAAGATCAGGCAGCATGGAGTAGACGGCTATATCAGGGAGATTAAGGAGGTTCCAGAGTGGATCAGCCAATCCAGATCCCTCTATGAGGCTGAATCAACTGCTCTGCTCGCTGCCGGGATTGGCATAGGTGGACTTATCGGTGCAATTTTCCAGAATTATCTTGTTTCGATTCTTATTGCAATCCTCCTCCTCCTCTCATTCACCGCACGGGAGGAGAGTGTATTGTTACTCGTCTCAGGCGTCGGGTATTCTGATCTGAAACGGATCTTCCTGAATGAACCTGCCTTCTCTCCCCTTGAGATAGAGCGAACAACCCTTGTAATCACCGGTTGTTCAGCAGGATTTCTGCTTGCTGCGTTCATTCCCCGGATCGGCTCTCTCATTATTGCGATAGCGGCTCTGGGGTATGCACTCTACTGGTATCACATGCAGAAGGGATCCGGGAGGTCACCTGAAGCTGCTACTGCCCTGACCGGTATTCTGGTTCTCATGGCGGCAAGCCTTCTCACAACCCCGGTTCTCGCAGCTGTCGGAGGGATGCCGATAAGCAGCAGCTGCTCATGTCCCTATAACAATACCGGAACCGCTCTCATTGTTGGCATCTTTCCTGCATCTGCAACAATAGCGGGCATTCTCTCAACCCTGACAATATCCGGCGGTGCGTCTTCGCTTGCGGGAATAACAGCAGGTATGGGCTCATCTGGAGCCGGAGCAGCGGGAACTTCTGCTGCCGGAGCTTCACCTGGACGCCCCGACTCCGGTATATACGGTACTGGTACACCAGATGATCCGTTCCGCGATGCGGGTTCTATCGGGAAGACTGAGGCTGATGGTAGTCTTACACAATATCCCGAGCAGGTTGGAAGACCTCCTGAGATCATTGGGAGGGGAACACCAGACGATCCGTACCGGGACAACCCGGAGTACAGAAGATACAGAGAACAGTCAGGGGATCAGGGAGGAGCAGCACCAAAGCAGGAACTTCCAGATACAACCCCGGAGGCACCGGTGGCCCCTGAGATGCCTGAGCCTGAAGCACCAGGAGAGCCAATACCAGAGAGAGAACCGCCAAAAACCCCGGAGACACCACCCACTCCGGAGCATCCGCAGCCAGAACCTGAAGGACCGGTAGAACCGGAGATGCCACAAGAACCGAAGCAGGAAGTGGAACCTCCACGGATACCAAAAGCCCCGATCATGTCTGATCCCCCGGCAGCACCTGAAGCACCCACCCAGCCGGGAGAGGAGACGATGCCGGAGTGGCGAATCCAACAGCTGAGAGATCATATCAGCGAACTGGAAACCCGGGAACAGGAGATCAGGAGCACCTGGCAGGAGAGAAGAGAGATCCAGGCAGATTATGAAAGAGCTCAGAGGGAATATAAGAGGCAGGGTGTCAGGACTATGTTCAAGATGGGGAAGGAGACCTGGGATGCAGTAACCGATCCCAAACAGACGATCTACGATGGTGTCAAAGAAAAGTTAGAAATTGAAACACCCCTTGATGAAGCAAAGGAGGAGCTTTTTGGTAGAGAGGTCACTACCAAAGAACTTACCAGCGAGTGGCAGGAGATCCAGACCCGGAGAAGAGAACTTAGATCCCGGCTCGACAGCATGCCATCAAAGGAGGAGATGCTCGAAGAAACTCGGGAGATCAAGCGGAAGATACGCGATACACAGCAGCAGATTGAAAGGGGGGTATGGTGACATGAACGAAAAGCCCACCTATACACTTGAAACCGGGATGCTTGGAGAACTCGGATCATTCTGGGAGGGTGATCGAACCCCGCTTACGTATCTTGATCCCAAAACAGAGAGCATGGCAAAGAAACCTGTCCTGCAATCCTTCAAAGAGGGCGGCATTCTTGATGAGCAGGGCAATATAATGAGTTCTTTTGCCAGCACACTCAATACACTGGCAACCCCTGTCCGAATCATCACCATCACCTTTTCAGGTGAAGAAAAAGAGAGCACCATAACGACAATCTTCTCTCGTGAATCAGATGCAGTAACAATGCTCCATGGCGACGACGGAACGGTGGCTTTCGGAGAATCACTAAAAACTGACTGGGTTATCAGCCAGTTTGGGATGGAAGGTAATAATGCCACCAGGCTTCAATCATGGATGATTCCTGCGACATTCAACGAGATGAAAGTCCTTCTGGCTCTCTGTGATCTCTCATGGGAGCTTCCTATCGGCCGGGAAATACCGTCTGGGGAGAATATCTCCACATTCAGCAACGGGTTTGATGCAGACGAAGTCGAAGTGATGTTGAAGAGGGCTGAGACAATTCCAGGCAGTACTGTCTTCTCATCCCTTCCCGGGCTTGTCCAGGAGGATGAAGGAACACCGGTTAAGAGAGTTAAAACCATTCTCAATGCTCTTGTGAAGAAAAGAAGTGTATCCGAGGAGAATGGAAAATACCTACCAAACGATGTGATTATTCCCTATTGCAATGGTTTTGGGATTCCCAAAACAGTCATTCAGATTGCGATCTCAGAATGGGATCCTGAGCGGGGAGTCATCAGATCAACGGATACCATCTCATCCCTGTCAGAACACTGTGCCATTACCATTGAGAAACCATGGGAATTAAATGGGAATATGAGACTCTATCTGACAGATGCTTCTGTTATATCAGCTCTCATCAAGACATTATTCAGCGGGAATTCCTCAAAGCCTCTTGAGATAATCGGAGCTGAATCACTTTTTTCCCAGGATTGAGTTGATCCGGAGTGGTACCTGGCGACAGCCCCCATGAGGGAGGAAAACCACCCCTTTTTACGGCAGATTACCATCCCCCATGCACCCGCTCTGCTTCTGCTCACTCATCAGAACAAGGCGGGTGAAGATCTCCTTGATGCCAGAGGGATCGATCCCCGCCTCAACCGCGACATCCACCGCCCGGGCGATCACCTGGCCACGCTGATCGGGATCGACCGGCGGCCTGCCTGCTTTGATCTTCTCCTGTGCCATCATCCCGGCAAGCGACTGCCGCTTTCTGATAAGCTCCAGAATCTCCATATCCACACGGGCAATCTCCTCCCGTATCTCAGTGATACCCATACTGAGAAATAAACTCATAAAGATAAAAAAAGATCGCCTCGTGTTCATTTTATATAGGAGCCGTCCATAAACTCCAGTATGCCCGTTCATGATATCGAGGCCGTCCTGAAGGTCGAAGAGGAGGCCGTCTCGCAGATCGAGGCTGCGAAGGCAGAGGCGGCATCAGCCATCGAATCAGAAGAGAAGAGAGCGGCAGAGTATATCAGGGAAGAGGAGAAGAAGGCCCGGAGAGCGGCAGAAGAGGAGATCAGCCGGGCACGAAGCGATGCGGAGTCTGTCGCGGAAACGATGGCGCTCGATGCGGAGGAGGCGGTGAAGCGTCTGCATGCACTCGCCGCCTCCAAGAAGAGAGACGGGGTGAGGGTGATCATCAGGGCGGTCACGGGAGACAGGGATGTTCTATCCGGCTGAGATGCATCGGATCACAATCGGTATCCATCGCCGGTACGCCGGATCCTTTCTTCAGGCCGTCCATGAGGCGGGGATCGTTGAGCTGACCCCGATCACCGGCGACGACCATCTCAAACCGCTCATCACCCCTGTCCGGCGTGATGCCATCCGGCAGGATATTGCAGCCGTACAGTCACGGGCCGAGCGGGCGGTTGAGATCCTCACCAGCCAGGTGCAGGGGGAGCGTGGCAGGATCGCTGGATTCTTCCTCCCGATCAGGCCCGAGCCGGTCGGGGTCCCGGAAAGGAGCCCGGAGGAGATCCTTCATGCCGCATCGATCCATGAAGAGATGATCGGGGAGGTTCTGACCCTGAGAACCCGCCGTTCTGCCATCGAGGAGCATCTGATCCGCCTTGATGAAGAGGAGGAGCAGCTCACCCTCTTTGGATGCCTCAGTGAGAGACTTCCCCCCCGTTCAGATCACCGGTTCATCGTCATCAGGGCAGGTCTCATCCCGACTGATGAGTGTGAGGATCTCGATGCAGTCTTTGAGGAGGAGGGGATCACCGATGCAGTCGTCTCCTCTGTCTGCAGGTGCATGGAAGAGGGGATGGTGGTGATCATCGCGGTCCATCGTCGCTCGGCGGAGGCGGTCGATGAACTCCTCCGTGCCCGTGCTTTTGCCGAATTTACCTTCACGAGACGGGAGGAGACGGTTTCTGATGCACTCGCAGATCTCACCTCGATCAGAGGAGATCTCCATCAGGAGCGTGAGGGTATCGACGAGAGACTGCACCGGATCGCCGGGGATCACCTCCGTGATCTCGCGGCTGCCGCCGAGGAGCTTGCCCTTGCCAGGGAGCGGATCGATGCAGCCGCACTTGCCGGATCCACACGGGATCTCCGCCTCTATAAAGGCTGGATCCGGAAGAAGGATATCCCGCATCTTACAAGGATCGGGGATGAGCATGCCGGGGCAACCCTCATCTACCGGTCGGTGCCGGGGGAGGACGGGGATGCCGAGGTTCCGGTTTCGTATGATCATCCATGGTGGCTCGCACCCTTCGCCTTCCTCACCACAACCTTTGCACGGCCGAGGTACCGCGAGATCGACCCGACCATCTTCATCGCCCCCATTCTGATCATCACCTTCGGGGTGATGCTCGGCGATGCAGGATATGGCCTTCTCCTTGCGATCATCGCAGCGGCCCTCCTTGCAGGCCCGGCGAGTGCCCCGGGATCGACACGGGATCTCGCCATCGTCCTCGTCGCCTGCGGGATCTCCGGCACAATCTTTGGCATCCTCCAGGGGGGGTTCTTCGGCGATCTCCTCCCCCGGTTCTTCGGGGCTTCTGTCCCCTTCGCCGCCATCGATCCCCTGATGGATCCCCTCATCCTCCTGACGGGAGCACTCATCTTTGGGATCATCCATCTCAATATCGGCCTTGGGATCGCATCGTACCGCCATCTCAGTACAGGGAAGCCCGGTGAGATGCTCAGATCCGTCGGGGTCTGGTTCCTCCTGCAGCCCTGTGCGGCCATCCTCCTCTTTGCCTTCTTCGGATGGGCAGAGTTCTCCCAGGCGGTCATCCTTGCCGCCGGTTTTGGAGCGGCTGTTGCGGCTGCGCTGATCTTCCTTGTCGAGGGGCCGCTTGGGTTCTTCAGTATCACCGGATTCCTTGGTGACTGGCTCAGTTATACGAGGATCCTGGCACTGGCACTCGCCACCGCCGGGATCGCGATGACCATCAATATTCTCGCAGAGATGATCGGGTCCATCCACCCGGCCCTCGTCATCGTCGCGGTACTCTTTTCCATTGCAGGCCATGCGGCAAATCTTGTTCTGCAGGCACTCGGAGGTTTTATCCATGCACTTCGTCTTCAGTATGTCGAGTTCTTCGGGACGTTCTATACCGGTGGCGGACGGGTCTTTCTCCCGTTTGCATCGGGACGGACAACCACCCGCCTGTTGGAGGATGACCAATGATACCTGAGATAACAGCCGGGTTCATCCTCGCCGTCATCGGGGCCGGGCTTGCCGTCGGCCTCTCAGCCATCGGCTCCGGTATCGGGGTCGGTATCGCCGGGGCGACGGGAGCAGGGGTCATCGCGATCAAACCGGAGAAGTTCGGCCAGGCGCTCGTCTTCCAGGCGGTCCCCCAGACACAGGGGATGTACGGCCTCCTCGTCGCCGTCCTCATCCTCCTCGCGACCGGGGTGATAGGCGGCGGTGATACCACCGTCTCGGTCCCGATGGGGCTTGCGGCACTCGGTGCCGGGCTTGCGGTCGGTGTTGCAGGACTCTCTGCCATCGGACAGGGGATCGCGGCATCCTCGGGGATTGCAACCGCCGCCGAGCGTGAGGGGTCGATGGGCCGATCGCTCGTCTTCTCGGTCATCCCGGAGACGCAGGCGATATACGGACTCCTTGTCGCAATTCTCATCATGGCGTTCACCGGCCTCCTCTCCGGCGATGAGGTCGCCACGACGGCGACCGGGTTTGCCGCCATCGGGTGCGGGCTCGCCGTCGGCATCGCAGGACTCTCTGCCATCGGACAGGGGATCGCGGCCGCCGCCGGTTCGGCCTCCTCTGCCGAGCATGAGGGTGCGTTCGGCCGCTCACTCGTCTTCTCGGTCATCCCCGAGACGCAGGCGATCTACGGACTCCTTGTCGCAATTCTCATCATGGCGTTCACCGGGATGATCGCCGGCGATCCCATCACGGAGCCCGCACTTGGGATCGCAGCCCTCGGGTGCGGATTTGCCATCGGGCTCGCCGGGCTCTCCGCCATCGGCCAGGGAATAGCGGCGGCGGCGGGAGCTGCGGCGACCGCCGAGAAGCAGGAGTCGTTTGGCCGGTCCCTCGTCTTCTCGGTCATCCCGGAGACGCAGGCGATATACGGACTCCTTGTCGCAATTCTCATCATGGCATTCACCGGGATGATCACCCGGGATGTGACCGCCACCCTTGCCGCCGGATTTGCATCCATCGCCTGCGGTATCGCCGTCGGATTTGCCGCGATATCCGCCATCGGCCAGGGGATATCCGCATCCGCAGGGATTGCAACGACCTCGGAGCGTGAGGATATGTTTGGGAAAGGGCTCGTCTTCACGGTTGTGCCGGAGACCCAGGCGATCTATGGCCTCCTCGTCGCAATCCTGATCATGGCATTCACCGGGATCATCACCCGGGATGTGACCGCAACCGCGGCGGCCGGGCTTGCCTGCATCGGATCGGGCTTTGCCGTCGGGCTTGCCGGGCTCTCCGCCATCGGCCAGGGGATGACGGCGGCGGCAGGCATCGGTGCGGTCGCCCGCCGCCCTGAGGCGATGGGCCAGAGCCTCGTCTTTGCGGTGATGGCAGAGACCTTTGCCATCTTCGGCCTCCTGATTGCGATCCTGATCATGTTTGGTATCGGGCTCTTCGGAGGACTCTAGATGAGCAGGGAGGTGATCATCCGGCTTATCGAGGAGGAGAGGGATGAGGAGATCGCCCGGATCCGAAACGATGCAGAAGAAGAGTCGGCAGGCATCAGGGAGAAGGCCCGCCTCAGGGCAGAGCAGAAGGCCGACCAGATCCGGCGTGAGACGGAGCGGGAGATCGAGGCGATGCGGCGTTCCATCCTCCTCCAGGCTGAGTTTGAGGCGATGGCGGCCGAGCGGAAGGCCCGGTGGGATGGCATCGGGGAGGTCTTCTCCATCGCCGAAGAGGAGCTGTCGGAGATGGTATCCTCCTCCGCCTATCCCGGCATCCTCCGCCACCTCATCCTTGAAGGCAGGGAGATGATCGATGACGGGCCGCTCACCATCCTCTGCCGTGCCGACGATCAGGAGGCAGCAGAGGAGGCGGCGGAAGGGATCAGCAATGTGACGGTCAGACCGCTTCCCAGGCATGATCCGATGATACGGATCGGGGGGGTGATCCTGCTTGCCAGGGATGGAGCCGTCCGGTGTGATCAGACCTTCCCGACACGGCTTCTGGATATGCGCAACCAGCTGACGCAGAGGGTATCAGAAGTCCTCTATGGAGGTGGGGATACTGGATATTGAGAGCATCTTCTCGGATCTCCTCACGGTCGAGGGGGCGGGGATCATCGCCCTCGGCCTCGCCATCGCCTTCATGGTCGCCATCTTCATCGCGATCTCCGCAGGATGGTTCCGGATCATCCTCAGTATCGCATCCTTCGCCTACCCGGCGGCACGTGTCCGTGCAATCGGCAACCCGCTCGTCACCAGGGAAGGGGTGGCGTCGATCATTGCATCCGCCGACCTCCTCGAACTCTTCGAGCGTGCCGAGCATATCGGCCATCATGTCGGATACAGGGAGGGGATCTCTCCTGACGACTGCGAACACCTGATCCGATCCCATCATTACCGCCTGCTTGCGGACCTCGCCGGGAGCGTCCCCGATGCGATTCGGCCGCTCATCACCGCCTACACCCAGATCTTTGCCATTCGGGAGGTGGCGGCCATCCTCCGGGGGATCGCAGGGAATCTCCCCCGCGATCTCATTATGGAACGGGCAGTCCCGGTCGGAGGGCTGAGCGGGACCGCAATCAGGAAGGCGGCATATTCCGATACGATTGAAGAGGCGGTCCAGAGGCTTGAACGATCAGCGATCACCCCCGGTATCCGGGAGCAGTGGATGAAGATCGGCGAACCGGTCGGTTTTGCTGCCTTCGAAGCGGCACTCATCGCCGGTGCATACCAGAGCCTGATGATGACGGCCCGGGGGATTGAGGACTCGCAGTACGAACCGGCGGTGATGATGGCAGGTCGGATGATCGACTGCGAAAACCTCCGAATCCTCGCCCGTGGAAAGATTGCCGGGGTTGACGGGGGCGATCTCATCCCCTTCCTCATCCCGCAGGGCGGCTTTGAGATCACCATCGATCTCCAGAAGGAGCTTGCACGAACGGCAGATCTCATCGAGATGGCGGCCGCCCTCAGGGAGACGATGTACGGGCAGTATCTCGAGCCTCTTATGGAGAAGGGGGTGCGGAATAGCGGGGAGATCGATATCGCCCTGAACCGGTGCCTTCTGGATGTCGGCAGGATGAACAGCAGCCAGTATCATCTCGGAAGCGGGCCGATCATCCGGTACCTGCTGGCACTTGAGATGGAGATCGCAAACCTCAGGGCAGCGGCGGGGAGACTGATACTTGGCATTAGCGAGGAGAGGGGAGCCACCATGATGGTGATTGAAGGAGGCGGTCCATGAGGATCATCGCTATCGGTGACCGGGCGACGACCCTCCTCTGCCGGCTTGCCGGGGTTGAGGATGTCATCAGGTGCGAGGACGGAGAGGAGGCAAAAGAAGCACTCCGTGAAGCACTGGAGGATGATACCATCGGGATCATCCTGATCCTCGACCGGTACCAGGAGGAGATCCTCCCGCTCCTGAGCGACCATGGGCGATCACAGGCGGTCTATCCGGCCGTCATCGCCATACCGGGGCCAGAAGGGCCCGTCAAGGGAGAAGATGCCGTGACCGCCGCAATACGGCGTGTTGCAGGGAAAGGGATGCCAGGGTGATGTGTGTTGAGTGATACAGCAAGGATAATCCGGATCACCGGTCCTGTCGTCGAGGCGGACCGGATGCGTGGAGCACAGATGTACGAGGTCGTCTATGTCGGAGATGACGAGCTGATCGGCGAGATCATCGGGCTTGAGGAGGATCTTGCAACGATCCAGGTCTATGAGGAGACAGGCGGGATCACCCCCGGCGAGCCGGTGCAGCGGACCGGGATGTCCCTCTCGGTCGAGCTCGGCCCCGGCCTCCTCGGGATGATCTATGACGGTATCCAGAGGCCCCTCACCGAGCTTGGATCCATCTCCGGCGACTTCATCATCCGGGGGGTGAGCAGCCCTGCCCTCCCGAGGGAGGAGACGTACAGGTTCACGCCGGATGTCGCCGAAGGGGATGACCTGAAAGGGGGAGCTGTCATCGGGACGGTCCCGGAGACGAACCGGATCATCCATTCGATCCTCCTTCCACCCCATCTCTCCGGGAGGGTGGCGAAGGTCGCCCCGGAGGGTGAGTACACGGTGCTTGACCCCGTCCTCTGGCTGACTGACCGGGATGGGAACGACCATGAGATCACGATGCTCCAGCGCTGGCCGGTCCGTGTACCCCGGCCGGTGAATGAGAAGCTCCCCCCGGTCCGGCCGCTCATCACCGGCCAGCGGGTGATCGACTCCTTCTTCCCGATGGTCCAGGGGGGGACGGCCTCGGTACCGGGCCCCTTTGGCGCCGGAAAGACCGTCGTCCAGCACCAGCTTGCCAAATGGTCGGATGCGGATATTGTCGTCTATGTCGGCTGCGGAGAGCGTGGAAACGAGATGGCCGACGTCCTGAGGCAGTTCCCTGCCCTCATCGATCCCAAGACGAAGGAGCCACTGATGAAACGGACGGTGCTCATCGGGAACACCTCGAATATGCCGGTTGCCGCACGCGAGGCATCGGTCTATACCGGGATCACCATCGCCGAATATTACCGGGATATGGGGTACTCCGTCGCCCTGATGGCCGACTCCACCTCCCGGTGGGCCGAGGCGATGCGGGAGATCTCCGGCCGGCTCGAGGAGATGCCGGGAGAGCATGGGTATCCCGCCTATCTCGGATCACGGCTTGCCGACTTTTATGAGCGTGCGGGAAGGGTGACGGCGTTGTCCGGGGAGGAGGGATCGGTCTCGGTCATCGGTGCGGTCTCGCCGCCGGGGGGCGACTTCTCAGAGCCGGTGACCCAGAACACACTCCGGATCGTCCGGGTCTTCTGGGCGCTGGATGCCGATCTCGCCCACCAGCGACATTTTCCGGCGGTGAACTGGCTCCTCTCCTACTCGCTCTACGCCGATCTGGCAGAGCCCTGGTGGGAGAAGCATGGCGGAGCGGAATGGGGCAGGATGCGGAGTGACCTCATCAGGCTGCTCCAGAAGGAGAGCGAGCTTGAGGAGATCGTCCAGCTCGTCGGGCCTGATCTCCTCCCTGAACAGGACAAGTTCACGCTCCATGTCGCCACTATCCTGCGGGAATCGTTCCTCATCCAGTCCGCATTTGATGAGGTCGATACCTTCTGCCCCCCGGAGAAGCAGTACCGGATGATGCGGCTGATTCACCGCTACCTGGTCCGTGGGAGGGATGCGGTCGAGGAGGGGATGACGGCTGAGGAGGCGGCGAAGATCCCGGTTACCGGCAGGCTTGCCCGGATGGGACCCCGGCCGCATGATGAGTTTGCCGAAGACTATGAGACGATACTGGATGAGATTGATGATGCCTTTGGAGGAGGCGGGCGATGACCCGGCCGCTCCGTGAGTTCCGGTCCGTCGTCCGGGTGGCGGGCCCGATCCTTGCCGTCTCCGGGATCGATGATGCCGGATATAACGAGGTCGTCCATGTCCTCCTGCCGGATGGCACCCGGCGGCTCGGCCAGGTGCTCGAGTCACGGATGGGGATGGCGATTGTGATGGTCTTTGGCGGGACCCGCGATCTCGACTGTGATGTATCGGCGGTCCGGTTCACCGGAAAACCCCTGATGATGCCGGTTGCAAAGGAGATGCTCGGGAGGATCTTCTCGGGCTCGGCCGAGCCGATAGATGGTGGGGGCCGCGTTGTGCCCGAGAAGGAGATGGAGATCTCGGGGTATGCGATCAACCCGACGAGGCGTGAGTTCCCCGAGGATTTCATCGAGACGGGGATATCTGCCATCGACGGGATGAACACCCTCGTCCGGGGGCAGAAACTCCCGGTCTTCTCCGGGTCCGGCCTGCCCCACAGCCGGCTCGCCGCCCAGATCACCCGGCAGGCACGGGTCCGGGGGACGGAGGAGTCCTTTGCCGTCGTCTTTGCAGCGATGGGGATCACGCATGAGGAGGCCCGGTTCTTTATCAGGGAGTTCTCCGAGACCGGGGCACGGGCACACGCGGTCCTCTTCCTCAACCGTGCCGATGATCCCGCCATCGAGCGGATCGTCACCCCCCGTCTCGCCCTGACGGCGGCGGAGTATCTCGCATTTGACTGCGGGATGCATGTCCTTGTGGTGATGCAGGATATCACGGCATACTGCGAGGCGCTCAGGGAGGTCTCGGCCGCCCGTGAGGAGATCCCGGCCCGCCGGGGGTATCCTGGGTATATGTACACCGATCTCGCCTCCCTGTATGAGCGTGCCGGGAGGGTGAAAGGCAGGCCCGGCTCGATCACCCAGCTGCCGATCCTCTCGATGCCGGATGACGACATCACCCACCCTGTCCCCGATCTGACCGGATATATCACCGAAGGCCAGATCGTCCTCTCCCGTGAGCTCCACCGCAAAGGGATCTATCCCCCGATTGATGTCCTCCCCTGTTTATCACGGCTGATGCAGGGGGGGATCGGCAAGGAGAGGACCCGGGCGGATCATGCGAATGTCTCAAGCCAGCTCTATGCGGCGTATGCCCGTGGACGGCGGCTCGCCGGGCTTGTCGCGGTCATCGGGGATGAGGGGCTGACCGATACCGACCGGCTGTATCTCACCTTCCTTGAGCGGTTTGAGGGGGAGTTCGTCGGGCAGAAGATGGATGAGGGCCGCTCGATAGGCGAGACCCTCGATCGTGCCTGGGATCTCCTCTCCCTCTTCCCACAAGAGGAGCTGAAACGGATCAACCCCGACTTCATCAGGGAGTATTACCGGGGTGAGACCGGGTGAGCAGGCGCCTCCCGCCGGGGCTGAGACCGACACGCATTGAACTCCAGAAGGTCCGCCGCAGGCTTGTGACCGCCGAGAAGGGGCATGAGCTCCTCCGGGAGAAGCTTGATGCGATGGTGATGGAGTTCTTCTCCCTGACAAAGCGGCGGGATGAGATGCGGCGAACAATGGAGGAGGCGTTTGCCGCCGCCTATCCTGCCCTCATGGAGGCTGAGATGGCGGGCTCCCGGCGTGAGGTGGAGAGTGCGGCGGCTGTCGAACGGACGATCCCGGATATCCCTGCAATAGAGAAGGGGATCATGGGGGTGGGTATCCCGGCATTTGCGATCCCGGACCCCCTCCGGCCGGGGAAGATGCCGGGGTACGGGCTGGCTGCCGGGAACGGCCGCCTCGATGCCGCCTCGGATCTCGCCCTTGAGGCTGTGGATGCGGCAGTCCGGCTCGCCGGGGTGGAGGGGGCGATCCTCCGCCTCTCCTCCCGGATAGCATCGGTCCGGCGGCGGACAAATGCCCTCGACTCGATCCTGATTCCCCGGCTGAAGGGGATCATCGCGTATATCTCCGACTATCTTGAGGAGCAGGAGCGGGAGGATCTCTTCAGGAGAAAGCGGACCAAGTCACGGGGGGAGGAGCGGCGATGGTGAATAATTACCTGCCGTTGCTGTACCTTGCACTTGGGATCGCCGGGGTGCTGACGGTGGCGATCGGGGGGATCGTGCTGATACTGGTGCTGGTCGGGGTTATCTGAGGGGATCAGATGAGGGTGATGCTGATATCCCCTCTTTCTTCATCGGTCTCTCCAATACAGCCAGCAATGGCATCCCGTATATTTTCAAGAGCCTCTTCAACCGTTTCGCCCTGCGAGTGGCATCCGGGGATGGCCGGGCAGCTGACAGTATAGCCTCCATCTTCGGGATCTGCTCGAATCAATACATGAAATTCCATTTTACCCCCACTTTTTACTATATATACGATGATAATGGAGAGGAATGGCCACTATGCTGCTGATTCCTCTCCGGCATGAATACCGGGACCTCCCAACCCCTGGGTATGATGAAGAGATAGTGTTGCAGGGTATATGGTTCATGAGGTCCCGGCAATGTGCCTGTTCATCCGGGGAGAGAGGGCCTGTCGGTTTGGTGGTGGATGCCGAAGAGACTGATTCCCTTTTTGAGGAGTATGGTCTTACAGGGTATATCCGCGAATCAGACGACGATGAGCTTCTTGATTGTGCCGGTGCTCTGAATTATTACAACAATATTAAGAAATCTGCCTGAAACCCCATACTTCAGGATTCGCATCAGCAATTCCAGGATCGGGATCGAACTGACCGATGGTGGTCACACTTTTTTGGATCGCCGGGGTGCTGACGGTTTTGATCGGGGGGATCAGGATCGTATTCCCTGATCCATCTACCATATGAAATCTGATAGAATGAAATTTCACTGGTTTTCACAAAAAAAGGTTAGAAGTTCTCTTTGGCCATCCAGTCAAGCCACTGGACTGACCTGAGTTCCCGTGCGGTTGCTTCATCAACACCATAGACCTCCTGATAGAACTCCAGTGTCCATTCTCCGACATTGATATCGGAGAACCTCTCAGGGTATGCCGCTTTTGCGATGACCATCGCTTCAATCGGATACTCCAGGCGTTTGGCCCAGTTGAAGGGTGTCCAGGGGAGGGCATAGACACGCTCGTTCTTCACAGCAGTCAGTTCCTGCAGGTTCCGGTAATACGGGGCGGTATAGAGTTCACTGGCCGGATGGTATCCCTGTGCCGTCGGAAGGACGATAACATCCGGATCAAGTGCCAGTATCTGTTCGGTTGAGACAACGACGAAAGCGCCTGTTCCTTCGTAGACATTCTTAGCATGTGCAATCTCTTCAATGAAGTAGGACTCTATCGTATCCTGGCCCCATACCATGCCGGCACCGCCTCCCTGCCGGGCACGGGGGGAGAGACCAAGCTGGATCATCCGAACCCTTTCGTCTTCGGGGATATCCTGTGTCCGTTTCCGTATCTCAGCGATCTGGCCATCAAGATACGCTGCAAGTGCATCGGCATCATTCTCCCTTGAGAAGACGTCCCCGACGAGACGGATCTCATCTCCAATCAGGTCGATGGTCGGTTCATCCTGATAGGACTTACGCATAACCCTCCGAAAAAAATTTAGAGCGCATACTTTGGATCCTTTAGGTAGTCGGCGATAGCATTAGACTGGATCTCCCATTT